>JAIBBY010000031.1 GCA_019694455.1 Pirellulales bacterium | reverse complement strand
TCAATGTCGGCGGATACATCAATGGCGTATTCTGCGACGGTTGGCGCGAGCCCAAGCCCGGCGAGCCAGAGATTATCTACATCGACGATCGGCAGCAGTCGGCACAGCAGCCCGCGAAACCGGCGCCGCAGGACGCTAACAGCCCGTCCAACAGCGAACCGATGCTTGAGCCGCTGTTTAACATTGGCGGTTTCGTCAACGGCTGGATGCGCGACGGCTGGCGCGAGCCCAAGCCGGGCGAGCCAGAAATCATCTACATCGACGACACGCAGCAACCCGCACAGCAGCCCGCGAATCAACCCACACAGGGCGACGATTCAGCGCCCGCGCAAGAGCAGTGAGGCAGCCAGCATGGCGGACAAAAACATGGGAGACAACCAAAAGCCCAAGAAACAGCCGCGCCAGCAAACTCCCGAAGAACGCGCCAAGCGGTTCGCCATGCAAAGCGCAGGCGAGATGAGCGTTTGGGACGAACAAGAAAAGCGCTGGGTCAAACTGTCGGAAATGGCCAAGCTCAAGGAAGATCGCAAGGCCAATGGCGACAAACAAGCGGGCCAGGATCAGGCGCAAGCCCCGCCTCCGTCTTGACCAGCAAGACCACCAGCAAGCAAGCGCGTCGGAACCGCCCACCTCCGCGATGCGATGGATCGCGTCGGTGTAGGCGTCGGCGTTGCGGACGGTGCGTTCGGCGACGCCAAAATGCTCGGCGACTGCTTGGGCGACATTGCCGTTCGTGGCGCCATTCGCGACAGAATCGTCAATACTCTGCTCTGCGTTTTCAGCGCGACAATTGGAATCACTTTCGCTGAGCGAACGGCAAGTTTTGCCGTTTGCTTTTTCCTGCGTATTTTCCGTGTTTGGCGCGCTTTTTACCCAAAAATTTCCGAAAATCGACTTGACTTTTTTGCCCGCATTTGGGGCGGCTTTTTGGTTCGCGCGCCGTCAGGTCGGTAGTGTCCTACGACGGTCGTCGCCAGCGCGATTCAGACCACTCTGCTTAGACCACCAAGATGCTTCCGCCTGTCGGTGGTGGCGCGGTGGGCGAGATCGCGCGCAAGGCAATCATCCGCTTGGCCACCATCCCAGCGCCTTGATAGGCGTTGCTGTCGGGCGCGGTGTTGGGATGCGTGAAGTCTTGCCAGAAGCCGCCGCTGCCTCCCGTGTTCGGATAGTAGCTCGGATTGTCGCTCGCGTCCTGCGCAACGTCCGACAGGCTCACTAGCCCCCGCTCGCCGTTGGCGTAAATCGCGGCTTTGAGGTTCGCGTTGAACGTGGTGATGGCGGCTAGCTCTTGCGTGCTGAATCCCGTCACCGTGCCGGCGGTGTAGCTGCCGGTTCCGCTCGCGCCGGTGATTTGAAAACTGTTGGCGTTGGGGATCGACACGCCAGAAAGCCACAGCCCGTCGATGTTGCCGCCGAAACCGGCCAGGAACAACCGCCCCGCGACCGCCACGCCATGCGCGGTCGAGGTGAGCGTGATGGTTCCCGTGCCGCTGGCGGTGGCGCTGGCGCTGCGCCCGCGCGGAAGCATGGTCCCGAACCAGATAGCGCAATCGTTCTCCATCGCGGTCTTGATGAAGCGGCTAATCGCCGCCTTGCAAAACGACAAGGTGGGGCCGCTGTCGCCCGTTTGCACTTGGGCAATGTCGTTGATGCTGCCGCCGTCCAGGCAGAGATATTCCACGCCGGCGGTATGCTCCAGGCCGCTGGTCGCGACCGGCATGACCTGCCACCGCGCCGCCCCGCTCGCCCCGAGCGGACAGACGATAACCCGCCGCTTCAGGCCAAACTCTTGCCCCGGCCAGTAGCCCCCCGGAATGATCGTCGTTTCTTCGCCGCAGGGAAACGACGCGGCGACGCAACTGGCGGTGCGAATGTTCGGCGTCGCCGCCGTGTAGCTGGTGGCCGTCAACGAATCCATCAGGCTAAACGTCGGTCGGCGACAGACCAGCACTTGCCCCACTTCGATGTTGCTGGCGGTCGTGGTCGCGGTCAGCGTGACCTGCCCGATGATTTGCGGAGTCCAAGACGGCAGCGGAAAACTGAACACGGTCTTGGTGCTGGCGTCGTAGGGCGCCTTGGTGAGATTGACCAGCGTGCCTCTGGCGCGGCCGTCCATGCCCAGATGCACGACCAACAGGTAGCGGTTCGTCTCCGTCCAGTCGGCCAACCCCAGCGGCGCGCTGCCATCGTAGTAGACGTACAGTTTGCCGCCGGTCACGTAGAACGTGTATAGCTCACTGGCGTTGTCGCTCTTGTTGAGCCGCATCCGCAGCGTGGTGCCCGCTGGGGCCGACACGTCCTGAAAAACAATGCTCGCCCAGTCATGGTCGTCGAACGGCAAGCCGCCAATTTGCGGTATGCTGGTGGCAATCGGCGTGCTGCCGTTGCCGGAGAACACCAACCGCGAGCGGAGCGGCGAACTACCGGTGAGGTTGTACTGGGTCGAGGTGACGGCGCCCGTGCCGCTGGTCAGCCAGCAGCGGCCTTGCTGGCGGGCCGTGTCGTTGGTCGCGCCGACGCAACTGAAAACGCGCGTGACCAGATTGCCGGCGTCCGCTTCGTCCAGCGACCACATCGGCGCGAGCGAGAAGTCGGTCCCCTTCCAACTTTGGATGTTGGCGACGCGCCATTGCACGCCCGCGCCCCAGGCGGGAAACCGCAGTTGCATCGCCTGCGCGCTCCAGCCGCCGCTCACGGTCGTGGTGTCCGCCGCCGCGCTCGTGACCAGCATCCCGTTGACATAGACTTCGTACACGCCCGGATTGCCGTACAGGACGTGAAACGTCACGCGACACCACTTGCCCCAAGGGACATGCACCGTGCCGGCGCTCGATCCGCTCATGGTCATTTCGGAGAGGGTGGCCGCTGGCTGGCCATTGGCGTAGAAGGCGAAGCCGGGCGGGTCGTAACCGCTCGCCGAATTGAGGTACAGCTTGGAATAGAGATAGGGTCCGCCGCCGCACAGGATATGAAAATCGCTCTGCGCCGCCCCGAGCGGAGTGACGCCATCCCAAACCCCCATGAGCCAGTAATCGAGCCAGTAATCGAGATTGTCTCCCGTCGGCGGGCCGCCCGCTAGCGCCGTGCCGGTGGGATCGAGTTGAATGTTGATGGGGTCCGTGCCGCCGTTGTTCGCCGCGCCTTCCAGGTAGCCGGTCGCTATCATGTCGGCGGGCATCGCGGCCAGCACAGCAGAGTCGGCGCGCACGGTCCATTTGGCGTCGGTCACGGTCGCAAGGCCCAGCGCGCTGGCGTTGACTTCGCCCGCGCCAGCGCCGCTGGCCTTGACCAGCTTGCCGGCCTGCGCGCTCCAGTTGGCGCCAATGGGATTGGTGATGACTGGCATGCGGTGACTCCGTTATTTTTGGGTTCTGTTCTTGGTCATTCAGGGCTGTTTTCAGAGCCGTTTTCGCCGATCAAGAGGAAAGTTTTTCCTCTTGATTTTTCGTGCGTATTTCCCGTGTTTGGCGCGTTTTTGTCCTGAAAATTCGCAAACCGCGCGAGGGCGGAAAATCGGCGGTTTTACATCGACCGCGCCGGCACGATTCGCGCCGAGTAACCTTCTCCCGCAACGCAATTCAGGAACGAATCCACGAGCGATTTCGCTTCCCGCTCGGAATGGATGGCGGCGGTGGTTTCGATGACGCGCTGGCCGCGCTGGATTTCAACCGCAAAGCGCGGCGCGTCATGGGCTGTGTCATAGGCAGCGCCATGAGCAGCGTCGGCCAACAGGGCCAACAGGTAGTCCAGTTGCGCGCGAGTGAAGTGCAACGCCGTGGCTGAAACTGGTTGCTGGTCGCTCGAATCATGGTCGCGCATGCCGGCGAAGAACTCATGATCGGCCACCAAGAAGCGACCGCGTTTGCAAGACTCAAGCATCCTCTGGAGCACGCTACGAACGTGCTGGGAATGATTGCTCGAAACGCCGCGCTTCTCGACTGGAGTTGCGGTTGCCATGTTGGTCATGCCTTTCGTTGGGGGTTCAGCCTTCTTCAACCTTCGTGCTTCAACCATCGTGCCGCCGAACGTCGGCGCACGGACTTGCTAGCAACTAGCCGCTCGGATCATCGCCAGGATGCCCGCTCGGATTGCATCGGGCAGGGCCGGCCACGCCTCGACCACGCGCGTTAGGTCCGCGTCGATGGGCTTGTCGATAGACAGGTCGATGCCGCTGTCGCTGTTGGCTTCGGTGGGCGTGCCGATGCTGGCTTCGATGGGCGTGCCAGCCGCCTCAATGGGGATCGTCGCTGCGGCCTTCGATGTTGGCTTCGATGGGCCGGCTTGTGGGCCACGGACGGGGCCGGAATTGACCGTCGCCGAGTCGCTGGAATGTCCCCCTGACTGCGCCGCGCCGTGCGCCGCGTGCGCCGCATTTTGCGCCGCTTCGGTGGAGACACCCACTATTTCTCGCGTTTGGCGCACAGGTTCGAGTCCTGTGTTGCCCATTCCGGCGTCTCGCAACGAGGCGCACGTTTCAGAAAACCCCGGAATATCCGGGGTTTTCTGTTGCGCCTCTAAATCGGGTTTCTTCCCATTTCTCCCAGTTCCGTGCATTGCGTGCGTCGCTTTTTGCGTCGCTTTTTCGGAAGCGTCGTTTGACGCCGCGACGTTCCCTCGAGCTGCCGCCTCGAAATCGCCATCGGTTACTTGCCAGTAATGCTTGTTGGCCACAATGACCGAATAGCCAAGCCACGCCGCCGCGACATGGGCCGGGTATTCGTTGGCCAGATCGGTCGCTCGGCTGGCGCGAAGATTTTGGAACATCTTGGGCCAGGCCGGCACGACAGCCCGATGGAGTGTGCGGCCGTGCTACGATCGCAGATTGGCGCTGATCGACGTGACGCCGTGCGCCTCGTCATGCGCTCTTGGGGCCGCGGCGTCAGGCCAAGATCTGGCGAATGACGCGCCCCTCGACGTTCGTCAGCCGCCGCTGAAAGCCGTTGTGCGTGAACGTCAGCCGTTCGTGGTCCAGGCCCAATAGGTGCAAGATCGTGGCGTTGAAATCGTAGAGTGGATGAATGTCCTCAACCGCCTTCTGACCAAAGGGGTCGGTCACGCCGTGGCTGATGCCGTGGCGAACGCCGGCCCCCGTCATCCAGCAGGTGAAGCCGTCTGGATTGTGGTCGCGTCCCTGGGCGCCCTTTTGGAAAAACGGCATGCGGCCGAATTCCGTGCACCACACCACCAGAGTCTGGTCCAACAGGCCTCGTTGTTTGAGGTCGCGAATCAGCGCCGCTGCTGGCTGATCCAAGATGGCGGCATGCACATCGTACTGTTCCCGCAACGCGTTGTGGCCATCCCAATTGAGCTTACCGCCGCTGGCATACGCGCCATTGAAGAGTTGCACGAAGCGCACGCCGCGCTCGATCAGCCGTCGCGCCAGCAGACAGTTCCGCGCGAAAGCCGCTTTATGCGGATTCGACTGGTCATCGGCGCCGTACGCCCGCCACACGTGCGCCGGCTCGCCGCTCAAATCGCTGATTTCTGGCACGCTCAACTGCATCCGCGCCGCCAACTCGTAACTGGCGATTCGGGCCGCAAATCGCTCGTTGCCCGGATGCGACTCCAAGTGCCGCGCGTTGAGCCGCTGCAACAGCCCGCGAGCGGCACGATCCGCCTCGACCGACACGTCGGGCGCGGTCAGATGACGCACGGGCTCCTGGGAACTGAGCGTCGTGCCTTGAAACGCGGCTGGCAGAAACCCGGGGCCCCAGTTGTTCGATCCATTCTGCGGCACACCGCGTGGATCGGGAATTGCGACGTAAGCCGGCAGGTTGTTGTTCTCGCTCCCTAGCGCGTAGGTCACCCATGAGCCGAGACTCGGAAAACCGTCAAGCACGAACCCGGTCGAAAGAAAGTTCTCCGCCGGTCCGTGGGTGTTCGACTTGCTGGTCAGCGAATGCACGAAGGCGATTTCGTCCGTCAGTTCGGCCAGATGTGGGATCAAGTCGCTCACCCACTTGCCCGTCTCGCCGCGCTGGCGGAACGGGTATCTGGGCCGCGCCAAGTTGCCCGCCGGTCCCTGAAACGTGACCGTCGGTCCACCCGGCAAGGGCTTATCGTCCCAGGCGATCAACTCTGGCTTGTAGTCCCACGTCTCTAGTTGGCTCACGGCGCCCGCGCAAAAGATCACAATCACCTGTTGGGCGGGTCCCGCGAAATGCGGCTGTCGCGGCGCGAAGGGCCGAACCGGGTCGATCACCGGTTCGCCGGTGGCGTCCGCCGGCGCGGATTCCGCCGCCAACAATCGGTCGGTCGACAGCAATTGCGCTAGCGCGATCGCCCCCAGTCCTTCGCCGGCGCACGACAGAAAGCGCCGGCGATCGAGCAGCGCTCGGCCGGCTGGCGACAGGAGTTCGGCGAGGTGTTCCATCGCGGGTTTGTTCTCTCGTTCACGGCAAGTGCAGAAACTCATTGCTGTTCAACAGCGCTCGGCACAGGGTCGCTAGGCTGTGCTCGGCCGCGACTGCCTGCGCGTCATCCAGCTCGGCCGGACTTGGCTCGCGGGAGTAGACCAACTGAAAGGTCCGCCGCACTTGCGCCGCCAATTCGTCCCCCGCATCGCGCCGCGCTCGCTCGGCCAGCGCCGCCGACGCGTCCAGCGTGAAGCGACTGTTCAACAAGTTCAGCGCCTGGATCGGCGTCGTGCTCTCGCGCCGCCGGGCGGCGCTTTGGCCGCCATCGGGACAATCAAAGGCGCCGAACACGGCGTCTCGTTCACGACGCACTTTGTGTGCGTAGATCATCCGCCGCAGCCCCTCGCCGCGAAACGATTCGATCGGCTTGAAGCCGCTTAACCCTCCTCGTTGTTCAAACAAATCGAAGCCCGGTCCGCCCATTTTCAAGTTCAGTTGCCCGCTCACGGCTAGCATCGTGTCGCGAATCGCTTCCGCCTCCAGCCTTCGCGGTGGATAGCGCCACAGTAGTCGAGTGTCGCCATCGCGAGCGGCGGCCTCCGCTTGCGTCTCGCTCGCTTGACGGTACGTCGCCGACAGAACGATCCGCTTGTGCATCCGCTTGAGCGACCAGTCCGAGCGAATCAACTCGACCGCGAGCCAGTCCAATAGCTGCGGGTGCGTTGGCGCCAAGCCACTATGGCCGAAGTCATTCGCGGTCTCCACCAGCCCAGCGCCGAAATGCCCCTGCCAGAGTCGATTTACCATTACCCGCGCGGTGAGCGGGTTGTCCGAGCTGGCGATCCAATCGGCCAGCGCCTGGCGGCGCTGCTGTTCGCCCGCGGTCTCGGGCAACGTCACATTCCCCAGCACGCGGGGCGTCGCCGGGGTCGCGGCCTCGCGTGGCTGCTCTGGATCACCGCGGAACAGCACATGAATCTCATCGGGTTGCCGAAATGTTCCCGCGAACGCCAGCCTCCCGTCCTCAGCCGCTTTGACTCGTCGCTCCAATTCCGCCCGTTCTTGCCGCCAAGTTTCGGCCGCGCGAGTTTCCTCCGGCGTCGCTCCCAATTCGGCCAGCGCCGGCGCAGGTCCTGCCAGCAACGGTTGCCGATCACTCGCGTCGGCCACTAGCCGCCAGCCTCCCGCGGCGTCCTCTACCTCGATGGTGTAGTCTGTCGCCAAGCGATCCGTGAACTCGCCCTGACGATCACGACTCCACGTCACTCGATCGATGGTCTGCTCGGCCGGCCACTCCACGATCAGCCAACCGCGCTCCTTTTCGTTCGACATCCAACTCCGCGAGTTGCCATAGTTGCCATCGTTGGCGAACCGCAGTTCGTGCCGGTCGGCCACCACCGTGTCGCCGGACGAAGTGACCGTCGCTCCCAAGCTGGCTAGCGCCACGTTGACGCCGTCGACATCGAACGCCTCCAACTCGTCAATGCACGGTTCCAGCGAATTGGTCGCGATGATCGTCAGCCGCACGCGCGGCGTGGCCACCGCCGCGAAGCGCTCGCTGTTGCCTCGTGGATTCACTGGCGGTCGCGACGGAGCTCCGGTCGCGCCGGGCCGCGCCAACGGCGCGAGTCGCGCCAGCTCTCGATCGATCTCGGCGATCCGTCGCCGCTGCTGCTCGGCTTCCGCCCGTAGCGCCTCGGCCCGTGGCGTGTGCAGTTCGCGATCGGCGTATTCGACGCCGGCCACAAATGCTTGCATCGCGTAATAGTCGCGCGTGGTGATCGGATCGAACTTATGGTCATGACACCGCGCGCAGCCGATGCTGAGCCCCAAGAACGTCTGACCAATGTTGGTCACGATCTCGTCCAGCGCGTCTTGCCGCGCCAGCCGCTTCGACGCGTCGTCGGCCCCAATCTGGCCCGGCAACAGCACGCTGGCCGTCAACAGAAATCCCGTGGCCGCGTCCTGTCCTAGCGCGTCGCCCACAATCTGCTCGCGAACGAACTGATCGTAAGGCGTGTCGCGGTTCAACGCCTCGATTACATAGTCGCGATAGGGCCAGGCGTGTTCTCGCTCGGTATTCACCTCAAAACCATGCGTGTCGGCGTACCGCGCCACATCCAACCAATGTTGCCCCCAGCGCTCGCCATACCGGGGGGACGCCAACAATTGATCCGCCACTCGCTCGTAAGCAGCGTCGCTAGGATTCTCGGCCAGCGCGGCCGCCTGCTCGGGCGTGGGAGGCAACCCCGTCAAGTCGAAGCACACGCGCCGCAGCCACGTCACCGGCGGCGCTTGCGGCGCGTGGCGCAATTGCTCGCGCTCCAGCCTAGCCAGAATGAAACGGTCCAAATCGTCGCGAGGCCAAGTGGTCTCCCGTACGGCCGGTGGTTCGTGCCGCGTCAGCGGTTTGAAGCTCCAGTGGTCGGCCAGGTCGGGCAGTGTGGCCCGATCCACGCCCTCCGGCCAAATCGCGCCTTGTTCGATCCAGTCCTTGAGCGTGGCAATCTCAGTCGCTGTGAGTCGCGCTCCCTCGGGGGGCATGCGCAGGTCGGCCGTCTCATCGGCCACAAACTTCCACAACGGACTTTCCGCCGCGTTGCCGGTCACCAGCGGCGCTCCGTAGGCTTCGCCGCCGCGTAGCGCGCTGCGTTTGATGTCCAGCCGCAGGCCGCTCTTTTGTTTCTCGGGCCCGTGACACTCGTAACAATGCCGTTCGAAGATCGGTCGCACGTCGCGCACGAAGTCGATCTCGCCGGCCGCCGTCCGTGCGAGGCCACACCACGGCATCGCCGCCAGCAGCGAGATTAGAGTTCGCATTGGCGATCCCATGCACGACCACTCCCTTTAGCGGCGAGAACTGACCCCGGCTAGTTTAACCGACGATTCCCCGGATCGCTCTGCCTGGCGCCGTTCCCGGCACAGTCTGGCGCTCATTTTCACCACCGCGGCGGTTGGAACTCTTCCGCGCGCGAATCGCCTTGGTCTGTTGCCTAGGAAATTGAGGCGGCACTTACGCTGAGTTCGGCGGCTTGATATGGTTGCATCGGCCGCTGAATTTGCCGTCCTGGCCTTTTTGGGGGCCGTCCATTTTTGTTTCCTGTTGAGTAGGGACTCGCAATGAACGTCGCTTCGCGCGCGATCGTGTGCGGATTGGTGTTGCTCGTGGGCTGCGCGGCGCAAGGCTCGGATTGGCCGCAGTTTCGCGGGCCAGGTGGCAGCAGCGTTTCGATGGATACTGGGCTGCCGACCACGGGCGAGTTGGGAAGCCAGGTCGCCTGGAAGCAGGAAGTGCCCGGACGCGCGGTGTCGGGACCGATCGTCGTGCAAGGGCGGGTGATCTGCACCGGCTCGGGGGGCGCAAACGACGATCGGTTGTTCGTGACCTGTCACGACGCCAAGACGGGTGAGCTAGTTTGGCAACGCGAGTTTTGGGCCACGGGGCGCACGCAGCGCCACCCCACCAGCGCGGTGGCGGCGCCCACGGCGGCCAGCGACGGCGAATCGATCTACGCGTTCTTCTCGTCCAACGATCTGGTGTGTCTGAGTCTGGATGGCGACCTGCGCTGGCTGCGCGGGCTGACCGCCGATCATCCGGCTTCTTACAACGACACCGGCATGGCGTCGTCGCCGCTGGTGATGGGTGATACCGTGGTGGTGCAGATGGAATGCCAGGGGGATTCGTTCGCCGCCGGCATCGACAAGCACACCGGCGAGACGCGTTGGCGCCGCGATCGGCTGAAGAGCGCGAATTGGGTTTCGCCGGCCGGCTACTCGCGCGCGGGGCGCAATGTGGCGCTGTTGCAATCGTCTGACCAGCTCACCGCGCACGACGCGCTGACGGGCGAGGAGCTTTGGCGGTTTGGCAAATCGTGTTCGACCATCCCTTCGGTCTGCGTCGGCAGCGACACGCTCTACGTGCCGAGCGACGGCATCACCGCGCTGGCGCTAGGCCAAGGCAATGAGCAACCCAACGAGCGGTGGCAGGTGTCGCGATTGGCGCCCGACAACGCCAGCCCGGTGGTGGCGGGCGATCGCGTGTATGTGATCAATGGCGCGGGCGTACTGGTGGTGGCGTCGGCGGACGATGGCAAGATTGTCTGGCAACTGCGGCTGACGGGCTCGTTTTGGGCCACGCCGGTGGTGGCGGATGGGCACCTGTTCGCGGTGAATCAGGACGGCATGCTGCAGGTGATTCGGCTTGACGACGCCGGGGGCAAAGGAGAGGTCGTGGCCAAACATGAGCTTGGGGAGGCGGTGTTGGGATCGCCCGCTGTGGCGGATGGGGCGCTGTTTATTCGGGGCGATGGCCATTTGTGGAAGTTTGGAAAATAATTGGCGCGGCGCGGCGCGAAGTCGCGGCGGGTGATTGCTTGAAAACGGGACCCGCCTTGAGACTTGAGCGCTGGGGCTTCTTAAATCGATTAACTCCGCAGCGCAACAGGCAAATCGATGACTTCCACACCTAGCATTGCCATGGAGCCGTGTGGCCCCGTTTCTGGTTCGATCCGTCCACCAGGATCGAAATCGATCACCAATCGAGCATTGGTGTGCGCTGCGCTGGCCAAGGGGCGTTCGACGCTGGTCGACGTACTGGACAGCGAGGACACGCGCGTGATGTTCGAGGCGCTAGGGCAGCTTGGCATTGCGA
Organism: Pirellulales bacterium; assembly: GCA_019694455.1. Classification (NCBI taxonomy): domain Bacteria; kingdom Pseudomonadati; phylum Planctomycetota; class Planctomycetia; order Pirellulales; species Pirellulales bacterium. The sequence goes on along the minus strand of JAIBBY010000031.1, from coordinate 45,034 downwards.
TGGCGTTTGATCCGGCTGAGCGCGTGATCACCGCGACCGGTTGCGACGGGCGACTGCCAGCGAATCGGGCCGATGTGTTCGTGGCCAACAGCGGCACCACGGCGCGCTTCTTGGCCGCGATGCTCTGTTTGGGAGAAGGCATCTACCGCCTGGACGGCGTGGAGCGGATGCGCGAACGACCGATTCAGGATTTGATCGACGCGCTGCGGCAGCTTGGCGCCGATGTGTCGAGCGACGCGGACAGCGGTTGCCCGCCGCTGTTGATTCGGGCGCATGGACTGAATGGCGGTCCAGCGCGGATGCGTGGCGCGATATCGAGCCAGTTCTTGAGCGGGCTGTTGATGGCGGCGCCATACGCCAAACAGCCGATCGAGGTGGTGATTGAGGGAGAGCTAGTCTCCAAGCCGTATGTCGCAATGACGTTGGCTGTGATGCGCGCGTTTGGCGCCGAGATCGACGCACGCGACTTGACGCGGTTTCGAGTGCATACCGAGCGAGGCTATGCGGCGCGCGAGTACACGATTGAGCCCGACGCCTCAGCGGCGAGTTATTTTTGGGCGGCGGCGGCAATCACCGGCGGCGAGGTGCGGGTGGAGGGGCTAAATCGCCAAAGCTTGCAAGGAGACGTGCGGTTCGTGGACGTGCTGGCGCAAATGGGATGCAGCGTGCGCGACGATGGCCAATCGATCACGGTGCGCGGCGGCCCGCTGCGCGGCGTGACGGTGGACATGAACGCCATCTCCGACACGGTGCAGACGTTGGCGGCGGTGAGCCTGTTCGCTGAAGGTCCCACGCGGATCACGCATGTGGAGCACATCCGTCACAAGGAAACCGATCGGCTGGCGGCGCTAGCGACCGAACTGCGAAAGCTTGGCGCCGAAGTGCGCGAGAACGCCGATGGCTTGGAGATTACGCCGGGGCCACTGCGCGGAGCGCGAATCGCCACGTACCACGATCACCGGATGGCGATGAGTTTGGCCCTGGTGGGGCTACGGACGGCGGGCGTGGTGATCCTTGATCCGGACTGCACCGCCAAGACCTATCCGCAGTTCTTTAGCGACTTGGCGGCGCTCACTGCGACGTCGCGATAGCGCCGCCTTCAAAACGGCATCAGTCGCGCCAAGCGGCTGTTCTCGGCCAGAGCAAGCAGTTCATCGGCGCGAGCCAAGAGCGAGCTTGGCGTGCCGGTAACCGCGCGGGGGGGCGGGGCCACATTCTCCGCCGCGACAAATTGGCCACGGCAATGGCGGCAAGAAACCGTTCGACCGAGATACTCCACTCGGATTTCCAGGTTGCGTCCGCAGGTCGGGCACTCCTGGACGAAAAAAGTCGGCATTGCCATAGCGGTATCTCCCTCTACCGACAACCAGCCGAAAAATCGGCCGAGCGAAAGTGTACCTATGAAAGGCGCCATTTGACCATCCCCCATACGGGTGGAATTTTCTAGATGGCGGCCGGTTCCTTTGTGCAACTGGCGTGCCTCGGTTTTGAGGCCGGGAGTCGGAATGCCGATAACTCGTTTGGTGGCAAAACGATGTGGCGATATCGGCATCGCCAGCGACCGCTGAGGTATGGTTAAGAAGTTGCCAGTCGTACATGTTCAATGCCATGAGTTACCAACCACTGGAGCCAATCCTCCTGCTCTTCGCTGAGCTCGATCTCGGTCTTGGATTGGCTGTCGAGGGGTGAAACCAGGGTGAACACGCCGTCTTGCAGCCACGTTTGGGCCGCTTGCTGGTCGATCCAATATTCATCGGGACCGAGCAGCGGCACGCCATCGCGACCAGGAATGCTCATGAAGTAGGTGATTTCGTGACGGAACCGCGACGGCATCGGGTAGGCGTCGAGCTCGTCGCGGCCCACGGCTTGGACCAATAGACTCATACAAATGCGTTCCTCAAAGAAGCCGGCGGCGCCAAGGGAATCGACTATGAAAACCATCGCGCTTGTGACATGTCTTCGCGTTCGGCTTGGTGTCATTGTACTGGTTCTGGGCGCCGCGCAAGTCGCCGGCGCTGCCCAGCCCCAGGAGGAACTGCCGACGTACAAAGAGATCGCACAACTGACGCGGCAACAATTCGCCGAGAAAAAGCTTGGCCAGTCGACGTTGATCTCGCGAGGAGACGTGACGCCGCTCTTTGAGCAGTTCGCCAAGTTGGGATGGAAGGTGGCCGACCAGCGCGCGATTTTGGAGGAGGTGCTGCCCGACAATGACTTCATGGTGCGGCAGTTGCGGCGATCGGACGCGGGGCGCTTTGTGCGGAATATCGAAAAAGATCCGCAAGGCTACGACCGCATCGACCGCATGCGGCGTCTGCCGCGAGGGCATATCTTCTTGAGCGACCTGATCACGAACCCCGGCGGCTACAAGCTGATTGACTACATGACCAACTCGCCTGGCGGCTACAACCTGGGCACGATGGTCTCGAAGACGCCGGACGGCAAGAACTTCAACAAAGCGACCGGGCGCATCTACACCGTGGCGCAGTTCGAGGCGCGATTGGCGACGAGCTACCAGCAGGAGTTGGCGCGCCGCAAGCGGCAAGGCCCCAATGCCGGGATTGTGGTGCTACCGTAGCACCTGGGCCGACTGGATCATCACCGCCCGCACCGGCATCATCTCGAAGTCGGCGATCGACTGCACCTCGGCCGAGCCGAGTTGGTCGACCACGTCGAGACCCGACGTCACCTCGCCAAAGACGCAGTAGCCGAAGCCTTCGGGCGTGTTGTCGATGTGATCGAGTTGCGGATTGTCGACCAGGTTGATGAAGAACTGCGAGCCGGCGCTATCGATCGATTCCAGCGGGCGGGCCATGGCGATTGTCCCGCGGCTGTTCGATAGGCGGCAGGTCGCGGCCTCGTTGGGCACTGGCGCCCCGGCGGGCTTCTCTAGTAACTCAGGCGTGAAGGCGCCGCCGAGGATCAAGCAACTATCGACGACTTGATGGAAGATGGTGCCGTTGTAATGTCCTGACTCGACGTATTTGAGAAACTGCGCCACCGTGCGCGGGGCGCGATCGGGGAAGAGTCGCAGGGTGATGTCGCCGGCCGACGTATGCAGCACCACGTTGTTGGCGGCCTGTGGCGCGGCGGGCACTGGCTTGGCCGCCGGGGCGCGCGAGGCAGGACGTTGGGCCGTCCGCCGCACGGCCGAGCGTGAAGGGGATTTTTTCCTGGCAGTGGCGCTCGGCGCCGAATCGCAGCCAATCGCTAGCAATATCAAGAACAGACCGAGCACACGGACCACGCGCATCGTCGATTACCCTCCTTGGCAATCTTGGGTGCAATTTCAATGGTGATTGTTTCTCGCGGCTAACGCTGCGAGGCGCCGTTGGGGCTGGTTTTTGGCCATCTGCTCAACGGCGGTGTTGGTTTCTCGCGACGTTTGCTGGTATTGGGTGGGTATTGCGGCAGGTCAGACGTGGAACTCGTTTCCACGGCGGGGCGGGTATCTTGGACCAGTTCGCGGCATTACGCAAGATCGCTATCGTTAAGATGGGTTGTTGGCGTGGGGTGCGTCGCGTGCGTGCTATCGCGCGATGATTGCTACAATCGGTTTAACTTCAACTGGCATCGACGGGAACAGAGCGGCCATTGGCATGGGAGGAGTTTGGTACAAGTCGGCCGTGGTCGTGTTTTGGCTGGTCTCCATGTCCTGGCTGCTCGGAACCAAGGTGCTGCCGCCATTGATGCTCGGCACGCCGCCAACCTATAGCGCCATTCTCAAGGATCAGCCCGAGCGAAGAGTCGGCTGGGATCTCTTTTGGAACGACCGGCCGGCGGGGACGGCTCTCAGTGAGACCAAGCACACCGACGATGGCATCACCGAGGTGCATAGCCGGGTGCGGATCGACGGATTGACGCTGGCCGATCTGAGTCCGCTGCGGATCAATCTGCTCGGCGGCGCTTTTGATCCAGAGAAGCAAAAAGTTTCGATGCTTGCCGATTCGGAATTCGACATCGATCCGCTGGGTCGACTGTTGTCGTTCGAGGCGACATTGCGCATGAGTCCGCTGCCCGAGCCGATAAGGGTGCTTGGCAACGTCGAAGGCAATCAGATGGTGGTGACAGTGCGGTCGGACGATTTCAGCTATCGTACGACGATGTATATGCCGCCCGACCGCCCCGTGGGGGACACGTTGGCGCCGCAGTTGCGCTTGCCGAGGCTGCGATTAGGACAGACCTGGACCGAGCCGGTATACAATCCTTTCATGCCGGCGACGCAGCCAATGGAATTGGTTCAGGCCACGGTGGAGCGGGAGGACTATTTGAACTGGAACGGAACATTGCAACCGGTGCTACTAGTGACCTATCGGCCCGAACGGGGACTGCGCAGCGACGGCACGCCGCTGGCCGAACCGCGCGGCCGGGCATGGGTGCGACCGCGCGATGGCGAAGTGTTGCAGCAGGAGGCGCGCGTGGGGTCGGCGGTGCTGCGGTTTGTGCGGCAAACTGGCCCTGTTGCTGGCGCGGGGATGCCCGAGAGTTCGGGAGCGGCGCCATGATCGAAATTGACCAGGTGACGCGTCGTTATGGCGCCAAAGTGGCCGTGGAGCAGTTGTCGCTGGCGATCCCCGCCGGAGAGTTGTTCGCCTTTTTGGGGCCCAATGGCGCCGGCAAGACGACCACGATCAAGATGCTGGTCGGTTTGTTGCGCCCCACGACGGGACAGATTCGCCTGTCGGGGCACGATCTGTTGTCGTCGCCGCGCGACGCGCACCGTGAGATGAGCTATGTGCCGGACGTGCCGTATCTGTACGACAAGTTGACCGGGCGCGAGTTTCTGCAGTTCATCGCCGACATGTATGGACTTGCGCCGCGCCTGGCAAGCGAGCGGATTGCGGAAGAGATCGAGCGTTTCGAGTTGTCCGACTTTGTCGACAACCTGGCGGAGAGCTATTCGCATGGTATGAAACAGCGGCTGGTGTTCGCGTCGGCGCTGATCCACGATCCGCGGATCCTGGTGATCGATGAGCCGATGGTGGGACTCGATCCGCGGAGCGCGCGGCTGCTCAAGGACTTGCTGCGCCAGAAGGCGAGCGGCGGCACAACGATCTTCATGTCGACGCATACGTTGGATGTGGTGGAAGAGATCGCCGACCGGATTGGCGTGATCCATCGGGGGCGCTTGCAGTTTTTGGGCACGATTGGCGAACTGAAACAACGATTGCAGCGGCACGACAGTTCGCTCGAACGCTTGTTTCTGGAATTGACCGACTCGGGCGATTTACTGGAAGCGGCCGACCGCCATCACCAATCGCTGCACGAGCCTCAACCGCCGCGAGCCCGCGCCAGCTAATGCAACCGCGCTTGCCCAGCTTGGTGGAACAGACAGCGCGGCGGACCGCGCCGTTATCGCGGCGTTTGACGGCGCTGGAGGAGGCTGCGGCGTTTTATCGTCTGCGGCGCTTTTTGACGCTGAACCTGCTGCGGCAGACCTTTCGCGAGGCGCGACTGAGGCTGCTGCTGGTGGTGGGCTTGTCGGCGCTGTTCTGGTTGGGGCTGTTTTGGCTGTTCGCCGATGGCTTTCATTTCTTGGCAAGCTCTTTGCCGTACGCGGCCACGCGGGCCCAAACCGTGTCGGCGGTGTTCAATTTGTTCTTTCTGTCGCTGCTCACGATGCTGATCTTTTCGTCAGGCATCATCTTGTACAGCGGCTTGTTTCGCTCGCGGGAGACCGAGTTCTTGATGGTGTTGCCGGCCAGCGCCGAGCGCGTGTTTTTGCACAAACTGCAAGAGTCGCTGGTCTTCAGCAGCTGGGGGTTCTTGCTGCTAGGCAGCCCCATGCTCGTGGCGTATGGATTGGTGGATGCGGCGCCGTGGAGCTACTTTCTGATGTTGGCGCCGTTCATGTTGGCGTTCATTCATATTCCGTGCGCGCTGGGAGCGATCGCCTGTTTGGTGATTGTGCGCTGGTCGCCGGCGCGGAAGTTTCATTTGTTGATCTGCGCCGTGCTGGCGGTTGGCGCGCTGGCCGCGCTGGCGGCCGGGTCGCTGTTGAATGGCCCGGCGGGCGACTTGCTCACGCCAGCGTGGTTCAACGACCTGTTGGGAAGATTGGAGTTCAGCGAGCAGCGATTGCTGCCAAGTTGGTGGCTGACGAGTGGACTGTTGAACGCGGCGCAAGGCGAAACCTCGGAGAGTTTTTTGTTCTTGTGCCTGCTGCTCGCCAACGCGCTGTTCTTTCAGCAATTGGCGGTGAGCTTGGCGGGGCGCTTGCTGTGGCCGGCGTATCGCGGATCGCGCGGGGTGAAGAACACCGGCGTCAGCGCGCCGATGGCCTGGCTGGACCGGCTGTTTCAGCGATCGCTATTTTTCTTGCCGCGCAAGCCGCGGTTGCTCATCACCAACGATTTGCGGGTCTTTCGGCGCGATCCGGTGCAGTGGACGCAGTTTTTGATCTTCTTTGGACTGTTGGGACTCTATTTCTTCAACATTCGCCGCTTGAGCTATGATCTTAGCCATGCCACCTGGGTCAACATGGTGAGCTTTTTGAATCTCACGGTCGTGGGGCTGATTCTGTCGACGTTCACCAGCCGGTTCGTGTTTCCGATGATCAGTCTCGAAGGGCGCCGGTTTTGGATCTTGGGGCGATTGCCGATTCGGCGCAGCACGATCTTGTGGAGCAAGTTCGCCTTCGCGGCCATCGGGTCGCTGGCGCCTTGTCTGACGTTGGTTTTGGTGAGCGATTGGATGTTGGAGGTGCTGCCAATGATTCTGGCGCTGCATCTGGTGACGTGCGCCATGTTATGCGTTGGCCTGGCGGCGCTGGCGGTGGGGATGGGCGCGCGGATGCCGAACCTGCGCGAAGATTCGCCCTCGAAGATCGCCGCGGGCTTTGGCGGAACGCTGAATTTGGTGGCGAGCACGATCTACATCGTCGCGATAGTGTTGTTGACCGCGCTGCCATGCCATTTTTACCTGGGAGCATTGGAGGCCGACCCGCACGGCGCGCTGTTCAATCTGGAACGGCTACGCCTATGGATCGCGCTAGGGGCGGCGGGGAGCGTGGTATTGTGCCTGATTGCCACGATCGTGCCCTTGACGATGGGGATCCGCGCGTTCAATCGCCTGGAGTTTTGAGCGATTAATTGGCGATCTGATCACGGCGCCGTTGCCGAATCGGCGCGCCTCTCGTATGATTCTGTGAAAGATTTCACAAGGTTATCTGGCGTGGCTTTCGGCGAGTGTGCACCGCGCGGCGGCCGCGCAAGAAGGGCGCTATGGCGGGGAATCGCAATACGATTCGCGTCGGGGCGGTCAACTATCTCAATACCAAGCCATTGGTTCACCAGTTTGAATCGCTGGCCGCCAATGCCGAGTTGGTGTTCGACCTGCCCAGCCGATTGGCCGACGGCCTGGCGGCGGGGCGCTTCGATGTGGCGCTGATTCCCTCGGTCGAGTTTTTTCAAGACGCCGGCTACACCATTGTTTCCAACGCCTGCATCGCCTGCCGTGGCCCAGTGCTGAGCGTCAAGCTGTTCAGCCGCGTGCCGGTGGCGGAGATTCGTACGCTGGCGCTCGACGAGGGATCGCGCACCAGCGTGGCGCTGTCGCGGGTGCTTTTGGCTGAGCGATTCAGCGTCGAGCCGCGGTTGCAATCGTTGCCGATTGGAGCGGATCCGTTGAGCGTGGAGGCCGACGCGGTGTTGCTGATCGGCGATCGGGCGATCCACTCTCCGCTGTCGCCGTGGGTCGAGGTTTGGGATCTGGGAGACGAATGGGTGCGATGGACCGGGCTGCCGTTTGTGTTTGCCGTATGGACAGCTCGCGCCGGCGCCGATTTGGCGGGGATTGATGCCGCGCTGGTCGAGGCTCGCGATCGAGGCGTCGCCGGTCTGGTCGAAATAGCGGCCCGCGAGGCGGCCCCGCTGGGGCTGACTCAGCCCGAGTGCCTGTCGTACTTGCGCGACAACTTGTATTTTTATCTTGGTCCGCGCGAGTTGCGCGGCTTGGGACTTTTCCAACAAATGGCTGCCCGGCATGGCCTGGCGCCAGGAGACTCGCGCCTTGAGCAGTTCGATAGCGCCTATTTTGGATAAAGCGGTCGCAGGCGAGCGCATCTCAGCGGCGGAAGGTCTGCGGTTGCTGGAGTCGCGCGATCTGGCGGCGCTGGGCCGGGCGGCGGACGCCGTGACGCGGCGCTTGCACCCCGAGTCGTATCGCACCTACAACATCGACCGCAACATCAACTACACCAATATCTGCACGGCGGTGTGCGACTTTTGCGCGTTCTATCGCAAGCCGAAGCACGCCGAGGGATATGTGCTGGAGCGGGAGGAACTGTACGACAAGGTGCGCGAGACCATCGAACTGGGGGGCGAACAAATATTGATGCAGGGAGGACTGCATCCCGAGTTCAAGCTCGAGTGGTACGAAGAATTGCTACGCGACATCAAGAGCCGCTTTCCGCAGGTCAATATCCACGGCTTCAGTCCGCCCGAGATTCATCACTTCACCAAAGTGAGCAAGTTATCGCTGCGCGAGGTGCTGACGCGGCTACAGGCGGCTGGACTCGGGAGCCTGCCCGGCGGTGGGGGCGAGATTTTGGTGGACCGTGTGCGGCGCGAGATCACGCGCGGCAAGGTGCTGACCGACGACTGGTTGAACGTGTGCCGGGTGTGGCACGAACTGGGGGGCCGCGGCACGGCGACGATGATGTTCGGGCATGTAGAAACGCTGGCCGAGCGCATCGAGAGTCTCGAACGATTGCGTCAATTACAAGACGAAACGGGAGGCTTCACGGCGTTCATCTGTTGGACCTTTCAGCCGGAACACACGGACCTCGCGCATCTGCCGCCGGCCGGCGCGTTCGAGTATCTCAAAACGCAGGCGGTCAGCCGGTTGTATTTGGACAACTTCACAAACATTCAGTCGAGCTGGGTGACGCAAGGGCTCAAGGTAGGGCAACTGGCGCTGCTTTACGGCGCCAACGACATGGGCAGCCTGATGATCGAAGAAAACGTGGTGGCGTCGGCCGGCACGGTGCATTGTCTGTCGCTCGAACAGATGAAAGACGCGATTCGCGAAGTGGGATACACGCCGCGGCGCCGCAACGTCTTTTACGAGCTGATGGACGCCGAGCCCGCCACCGAGACGGTGTTGGCTTAGCAGTCTTGGGGAAGAAAGCCGTCGTGGCTTTCTTCCCACTTGCCGCGACCGCAGCTACGCTGCTGCGGCTTGCTTCCTGCAATTCACGCAGCCCGGCGAATAATTCCCCGGACTGTCAGCCGCTGGCGTCGTCGGCAATCGCGAAAGCTGGCGGGGCGCCTTGGTTCCGATGGCGCCGGCCGTAACGATCGCGCGGAATTACTGGTCCACGATGCGCGCCTGCACGCGCTATGCGAACCAGGCGATTGGCGTTAGAACGAAAGTCGGCCGCGCGAAGGCTGGGGTGAGCTAGGTTTTGGGGTAGGTTCTCGCGCGCCGTGCCCCCGCCGCTCCGCCGGTTGGAGAGGTGGCCAAGCGGTATCTTGTCGTGGCATTGGTCGGCGCATGATTCATGTTCGCGAATTGACGAAGACCTACAGCGACCTGCGTCGCGGACGATTTGTGGCGCTCGATCGACTCAGCTTCTATGCGATGCCCGGCGAGATCTTTGGCCTGCTGGGCCCCAATGGCGCTGGCAAAACGACGGCGCTGCGAATCTTGAGCACGGTGCTACGGCCCACCAGCGGCAGCGCCACGGTCAACGGTTACGACGTGGTGACGCAATCGGGGGACGTGCGGCACCAGATTGGCTTTGTCTCGGCCAACACGGGCGTCTACGACCGCATGACCGCCTGGGAGATGGTCGAATATTTTGGCCGCCTGTACGGGTTGCAGGGAGATCGCCTGACCGAGCGTATGGAAGACGTCTTCACGCGACTGAAGATGAACGAAATGCGCGATCTGTTGGGCGCGAAGATGTCGACCGGCATGCGGCAGAAGGTGTCGATCGCCCGGGCGATTGTTCACGACCCGCCGGTGCTGGTGTTCGACGAGCCGACCAACGGGCTGGACGTGCTCGTGTCGCGGGCGCTATTGCGAACGGTGCAGGAGCTTTCGGATCACGGCAAGTGCGTCATTTTCTCCACGCACATCATGCGCGAGGTGGAAAAGCTGTGCGATCGCGTGGCCATCATGCACCGCGGCCGCATTCTGGCCGAGGGAAGCTTGGACACGCTACGCGACCAGCACAGCGAAGCGGACCTGGAAGAACTGTTCTTTCAGTTGATCTCGCGCGACGGCGATCTGGACCCGATCGAAGCATTGGACGTGCTGGGCAACACGCCCGTTGAGTGAAGCGATGAGCTGGACGAACGTCAAACTGATCTGCCAGCGCGAGATTCGCGATCAACTGCGCGATCGCCGCACGCTGTTCATGATCTTCGTCCTGCCGGTGCTGCTCTATCCTTTGTTGGGATTGAGCTTTTTTCAGGTGGCGCAGTTTGTGCGCGAGCAGCCAACCAAGGTGTTGATTCTCGGCGCCGACGAGGCGCCCAAGTCGCCTCCCTTAATCGAAGACCAACGTTTCGCCGACGAGCTGTTTTTCGACGAGCACGACGCTCACCTGCTGGAGCTGGAACTGCGGTCGACCGCCGCGGTGAACAAGCAATTGCCGGGCGGCGGCGCCGCGGACGAGGGGGCGGTGGTCGAGCATGCGCAATCGCTGATCCGCAATGGTCAGCAGCAAGTGGTGATCTGGTTTCCGCCAGGGTTCGCCAAGCAACTGGCGGAGCACAATAGCGGTCTACTGAGCCACGATGGCGAAGCACGCGGCGATTACCCGCGACCGTTGGTGTTTCACAACTCGGCTCAAGAGAAGTCGCGGCTCGCCTATCTGCGAGTCAGCGAGGTGCTCGACCGCTGGCGCAAGGCGATCGCCAGCCAGAACCTGGAATTGGCGGGCATCGACCCCAGCGTGGTCAAACCGTTCGATTTACGCTCGGAGGATCTGGCGGATCAGGAAGAGCGCGAAGCGGCGATGTGGTCGAAGATTTTCCCGTTCTTGCTGTTGATCTGGGCGCTGACGGGGGCGTTTTATCCGGCTATCGACTTGTGCGCGGGCGAGAAGGAACGCGGCACGCTGGAGACGCTGCTCAGCAGCCCAGCCACGCGCAGCGAGATTGTGTGGGGCAAGCTGCTGACGGTGATGAGCTTCAGCATCGCCACGGTGGTGCTGAACATCGTGAGCATGGGGGTGTCTGGCATGTTCATCCTGAGCCAGTTGCCGCAGTTTGGTCCGCCACCACTGGCTGCGTTGTTTTGGTTGGTGATTGCGGTCGTGCCGGTGTCGGCCATGTTCAGCGCGCTGTGCCTGGCGCTGGCGGCGTTTGCGCGCAGCACCAAGGAGGGGCAGTATTATCTGATGCCGCTCATTTTGGTGACAATGCCGCTGGTGGTGATCCCGATGGCGCCGGGCGTGGAGATGAGCCTTGGGAACAGTCTGATTCCGATCACGGGCATCGTGCTCTTGCTGCGCTATCTGGTCGAGGGCAATTACGCGCAGGTGTTGCCGTATGTGGCGCCGGTGGTGTTGGTGACGCTCTTGTGCTGTCTGTTCAGCATTCGCTGGGCTGTGGATCAGTTCAATACCGAGGGAGTGTTGTTTCGCGAGAGCGAGCGGTTGGACATCGGTCTGTGGGTGCGGCATCTACGGCGCGATCGCGATGATCTGCCGACTGTGTCGCAGGCGCTGTTGTGCGGCGTATTGATCCTGGTGATTCGGTTCTTCATGAGCTTCGCCTTGGCGCCGCCGACCGATTTTGCCGGCTTTGCGCGGATGGCGGTCATCACGCAATTGGTGGTGATCTTGACCCCCGTCTTGTTGATGACGGCGCTATTCACGCGCAGTCCGCGGCGCACGCTGTTGCTGACGCCGCCGGTCTGGTGGGGGCTGCCGGTGGCTGCCTTACTGGCGTGCTTGATGCACCCCGTCTCCGATGTATTGCAGCGACTCGTGCTGCGGCTATATCCAATCAGCGACGAAATCTCTGGCCAGTTGAATCAACTGCTGACGGGGGACAAGAACCTGGCCCTGATGATCTTGGTGATCGCCGTCGTGCCGGCGATTTGCGAAGAACTGGCCTTCCGCGGCTTTGTGCTGTCGGGCTTTCGGCGCATGGGACACAAATGGCGGGCCATCGCGATGGCCAGCGTGTTTTTTGGTTTGTCGCACGCCATTTTCCAGCAATCATTGATTGCGGCCATGGTGGGCATGGTGATCGGCTATTTGGCCGTGCAGACCGGCAGCATTGGGCCGGCGATGTTGTTTCATATGCTGCACAACTCGATCGCGCTGTTGTCAACGCGCGTGACCAGCGAATTCGTCGCCGAACACCCAGCGTTTGAATGGCTGGGGCAGTTCAACAACGAAGGAGCGTTCTTGTATCATTGGCCGGTGGTGCTCGGCTGTGCGGGACTGATCGCGGCCATTATGTATTGGATGCATCGTCAACCGTACCGGCGGACGGTGGAAGAGGCGCTGCAGGAAGCGATCGACCATCGCACGGCGAGTAGTTTGGCGCGATAAGGCCCGATCGATTGGCGCTGTGGACTATGAACGAAAACTGCTTTGCCTTGCGCGCGCGCTGGGTGTTGCCGATCGACGCGCCGCCGATCGCGCAAGGGGTGGTGACGATCGAGCAAGGGCGCATCGCCGGGGTGGGGCGCCGCGCGATCGGCGACGCCGCGATCACCGATTTGGGAGACGTTGCGCTCTTGCCGGGGCTGGTCAACGCGCACACGCATCTGGAATTCAGCGATTGCGCGCGGCCGCTGGGCGAGCGGGGGACGCTGTTCGCAAGCTGGATCGGCCTAGTTACCCGGTATCGCCACGAGCGCGAGGCGGCTGATCCTTTGGCGGCGCAGCGGGCCATCGCGCTGGGGCTACGCGAGTCGATTGCCGCCGGCACAACGACCTTGGGAGAGATCACCACGCGCGCGCCGGCGCTCGACCCGGCGATGACCCACCCGATCGACGTGACCAGCTTTTGGGAGGTGATCGCGCTCGATCCGGCGCGGTTCAACCATTCGATCGACGCGGCCAACGCGCATTGGCAAGCGGCGTCGGGTTACCGGCCGGGGGTGTCGCCCCACGCCCCTTACACGGTGCATCCAGAGCTTTTCGGTCGATTGGTCGATTTGGCGCGCGACAGACGGGCGCCAGTGGCCTTTCACCTGGCGGAGTCGCCGGCGGAATTGGAATTGCTCGATTCGCAAAGTGGGCCCTTGTTCGATTACTTGAGCGAGCGAGGGTTTTGGCGACACGGCGCGATAGCCCCCCGTACGCGGCCGATGGACTATTTGCGCAAGTTGGCCACTGCGCAGCGTTCGCTGGTGGTGCACGGCAATTATCTGAGCGCTGCGGAGATTGAATTCGCCGCCGAGCACGCCGAACGCCTGAGTGTGATCTATTGTCCGCGGACACACGATTATTTCGGACACGAGCGGCACCCGCTGGTCAGGCTACTAGCGCGCGGGGCGACCGTGGCGCTGGGGACCGACAGTCGCGCGTCGACACCCGACTTGAGCCTGTGGGCCGAGATGCGGATGGTGGCCGCGAAGTTCCCAGACCTCGATCCGGCGCAGATCATTGAACTGGGAACACTGGCCGGCGCGCGGGCGCTGGGGCTGGATCAGGAGACGGGCAGTTTGATGGCCGGTAAGCGGGCCGATCTGGTGGCGATTCCGCTGGTCGACGGCAGTACCAAAGAACCAGCGGCGGAGCTGCTAGCGAGTCAGTGGCCGGTGACGCGGACGATGTTCGCGGGGCGTTGGATTGACGCGGAAGCGGGAAGCGGTGCGGATACCGACTAAGGATCGTCGGCGGGGACGAGGGGGAGATCGAAGGCGGCCATTTCGAGATGGTTGCGGACAAAGAGGCGATTGCCCCGCAGCGTGGGATTGTTCCACGTGCGCCCCTCAATCGCCGGCAAGATGCCTAGCTCGGTGAACTTGGCTGGTGTCGCCTCGACCAGGGCCAGTTCTCCTTTCTCGGTGAGCACGACGAACAGATCGCCGCGGAGCAACATTTGGCCGTGGCCATAACGGCCCCCCTTCCAAAGCTGCTTGCCGGTGGCCAGTTCCACACAGGCGAGAATGCCATCGTCGAGTCCGTAGATATGGTCGCCATACGCGATGGGACACGAGTAACCACATTTGAGCTTGCGATTCTTCCAAAGCTCGTCGGCCGACCATTTGCCGTCGCTGGCTTTGATTTGATAGAGCGCCGCGCCGCTGGCGGAAGAAATCAAAACGCGGTCCTCTGCCAGAACAACCGGTTGGACGGCGTTTATGTCGAAGTCGCTCTCCCAGGGAGTGCGCCATAGTTCAGCGCCGCCATCGGCGTCGTAGCTCGCCAGCGCATTGCCCTCGAAGCTGAGAATCTGCCGCTTGCCGGCCAATGTGGCCAACATGGGTGAGGCGTAGCCCGCCTTGCCTTGGCCTTGCTTCCAGGCGATCTCGCCAGTGTCCGCGTGGTAGGCGACCAGCGCGCGACTGTCGGCGCCCCCTTCCTGCGAGCCAGGATTAACGACCACCAAGCCATCGTAAACCAGCGGCGAGCCCGACATGCCCCAATCGAGATTCTTGGCGCCGTCGTCGGCCAGAATGTTCTTGGCCCAGACCGGCTTGCCCGTCGTGAGTTCGAGGCAGCTCAACATGCCTTTGGCGCCAAGAGCATAGACCTTGTCGCCGACGACGGTGGGGGTGGCGCGGGGGCCGTCGCCGCCGAGCGCCTCGCTGAATAGGGTCTCGTAGCTATGCACCCAGGTCTCGGCGCCGGTTTCGGCAAGGTAGGCGACAATCGCCTCCTTGTCGCGGCGCTGCTCGATGGTGACCAGCAGCGGGCCGGCAGTGACAAACGCGGCATAGCCGCCGCCGACCGGTTGACGCCACACCTGTTTAGGCGCGGTGGGCGACCACGAGCGAGCCAGCGGCGGCCCGGGCATGATGCCGGTGCGGTCGGCGCCGCGATATTCCAGCACGTCGTCAGGCGCGAGCGCGATTTGGTCCAGGGCAGGCCCCGCGGCGGGAGCTTGCGCCTGACGATGCTGTTCCACGGCCAGATCGCGATCGAGGTTCCAGCGCCAATCGACGGTGGGGGTCATGTAGCCATCGAACTCCACGCGGCGCACCGCGCCGGCGGCGCCGCCGAGCGCCAGGATCGCGATGAGAAAGACGATGAGCCGCGTGGTCCCGCGCGCGTGCGAGAATAGCTCGAACCAGAGAAAAACGAGCAGTACGGCAATGGCCGCCACCACAACCGAGATGATGCGTCGCGAGCCCAAATCGGGGCGGTCGCCCGGCAACAGGCGGACGACGGCCACGACCAGCGCGGCGACGGTCAGCACAATGACTGGAAAGCGAACACGCCGCCACGACCAGGTGGCGGGGGCGGGTACCGACTCGGCCGTCGCCATGACGCATTCCTCGCTTGGCGCCAAACAGGCCGGCCGAATGGCCAGCGCGATGGAAGCATTATTACCATTCGCGCCGCTGTTGCCATCCTCTCCTCGAATAACGAGGAGAGGAAATGGCAACGCTGGTTTCCGAGCTATTTGCCCGCGCTGAGCAGTTCTTGCAACTTGTCCTGGTGGGGCAGCACGTCGGGGACGACGCGGACCCCGGTGGTGAACTTGAAGGGAAACTTGAATCCACTTTCAAATTCCAGCTCGACAAAATAGGCGGTGAAGCCTTTTTCTGGAGGCTGGACGTTGCCGACGAAAACGCCATCGCCTTGATCCTCGAGCGGGGTGCTCTTGTATGCCCTGCCGATCGTCGTGACGCGAAAGTCGCGGGCGTCAGGATTGGTGGCCTGCCAAAGGAGCACCTTTTTGGGCTTGTCGGGCGTGACGACCCGAATGGCGCCGTCGGATTCAAAGGTCCAGTCGAGCTTGGGACGCGGGGTTCCTTGGACCACCGACATATAGAAGGCGGCGATCGACATGGGAGCGTCGGTGCCCCCTAGCGAATGTTCCGCGTTGGCGACGTAGCGCAGATACTTCTCTCCCTTGAGCTTGTCCCAATAGAACTGCGACGAGTCGGGCAGAAAGAACTGGTCGCCCGCCGCGTTGACCACGAACTTGGGCATCGTCAGGCGGTCGACGTAATTGATGGGGTCTTCGAACTGAATCAGCAGTTTGTAGCCGGGATGGTTCTGCTTCTCCATCACCTTATGCTGCACGTAGTCGCCGACCGCTTCGGCCCAGAAGCCGTAGGCAGCGTAGTGGTGCTGCATCGACTCTTTCATATTCAGCACGTCGATCACCGCGGGGATGATCGCCACCACGCGCTTGTCGACCGCGCCGGTGAGCCAGGTTGTCCAGCCGCGCTTGGAACCACCGGCGACGACAAACTTGTTGACGGTGAATTTGCCCCCCTCATCGCTGGCCAGCATGGCCTGCACGGTGTCCATGGCGCGAACGGCCGCCTTGACCATTGGCAGGCGGGCCGACCAGGTGGGGTCGCCGGTGGTGATGACTTTGTCCCAGGTGTAGCCGATCAGGTCGTCTTCCTTACGCGGTTTGCCGTCTTTGAGGAACGTCATCGGCTGATTAGGAATCTGCTTCAATTCCGCGATGATGGTCTTGGACTCGCGGGCGATCATCATCGAAAGCACGTCGGGGTTGTTGGAGAACTCGCGATCGTTGCCGCCGCCAGAGATGAAGAGAAACGCGGTGTCGGACTGAACATCATCGGGTTTGACGATGATCAGTCGATGCTTCCACTGGGGACGATCGGTGTCTTCGGGCCGCCAGGTTTGCGAGGTGAGGTCGATCGCGTAGTTGGTGACTCCGGGCTTCTTGCTGGTTTCGACCAGCTTCCACTCGTAGGAGGGATCGACCTTTTCGACGTATTCATCGAGCGCGGTGCGCCCTTTGGCGTTGGGGTCCTTGGCCACAGCAGCCATCGGCGCGGCGAGGCAGAAAATCAGCACGCAAATGCGGAGCAGGGGAGAGGGCATGAAATGAATCTCCAAATGGCGGCGGGGATTTGAGGTGGGAAGGTCAGAAAGGTGAGAACGCTATCTTAAACCGAAGCGAGCCCATCTCGCAATTTGCGCGCATTTGGTATGAAAGGGACATGATTTGGCCAATGTATTGATTCGCTGGCGAACTGATCTCGCATGAATGATTTCGCGTGGCGTCGGTTATATCCCTTTGCCGATCAAGAATTGCGCGTCGGCGGCTGGCGATATCACTATTTCGACGAAGGGTCCGGCGAGCCCTTGCTGTGCGTGCATGGGAATCCGACCTGGTCGTTTTACTGGCGGCGTTTGCCGCGAGCGTTTGGCGAGCGCTATCGCGTGGTCGCGCCCGACCATTTGGGTTGTGGTCTGTCAGACAAGCCCGCTGAGTTTTCATATACGCTGGCGGGGCACATCGACAATCTGGTGGAACTGGTTGAGCGGCTCGACCTGCGCCAAGTGACGCTGGTGGCGCACGATTGGGGAGGGGCGATCGGCATGGGGGCGGCACTGCGGCTGCCGGAGCGGTTCAGCCGATTTGTCTTGATGAACACGGCGGCCTTTCGCGCGCCGTGGATGCCGTGGCGGATTCGCGCGTGCCGCGCGCCAGTTCTCGGCACGCTGGCCATTCGAGGAATGAACGCGTTTGCGCGGGCGGCACTGCACATGGCCACCGAGCGCGGATTGGACGCCGATATTCGCGCGGGACTCATCGCGCCGTATGGAAATTGGCGTGAGCGTATCGCGATCGACCGGTTTGTGAAGGACATACCGATGACGCCCGCGCATCAGTCATATGCCACTTTGATGAAGATTGAGCAGGGGCTGGCGCGATTTCGGAATCACCCCATGTTGTTGGTGTGGGGCATGAAGGATTGGTGCTTTTCGCCGCACTTCTTGCGGCGGTTTCAAGAGTTCTTTCCGGCGGCGGAAACGCTCGAAATCGCCGATGCGGGACACTACGTGATGGAAGACTCGCACGAGACGATTTTGCCGGCGCTCGTTGATTTTTTGGAGCGGCATCCGGTAACGGCCGACTCTACTTGCGCGTCGACCGGTGAGGCGAGTGGCGCGTGATGGACCAGTCGCCGCGACTCTCGATTGGTCAATGCGCCACGCTTGCCACACTGTTGGAGGCGAGCGCGCCGAAGCCGGGCAACGTGAATCGCGGCGCCGATTTCGGCGACCTGACTTTTTATGATTTTCAGGCCTGCGCCGTGGCGGTGGCGCCCGCCATGGAAGCGGCCGCCGCCGGAACGCGCTTGGGGCCAACGGTGCTGGCGGCAGTGCAGGCGACCCGCAGCCTCATCGCCACCAACGCGAACCTGGGAACCATCCTGCTCGTGGCGCCAATGGCGATGAGTGAGCGCGGAGCGCCACTGGCCAGCGGCGTGCCGCGAGTCTTGGCGAGCCTCGACTCGGAAGACGCCCGCCTGGTCTACGAGGCCATTCGCCTGGCAACGCCCGGCGGCATGGGAAAAGTTGACAAGGCCGATGTGGCGGGGCCTCCGCCCGCGTGCCTGATCGCGGCGATGCGACTGGCCGAAGATCGTGACGCGGTCGCCCGGCAATATACGCGCGATTTTGAGGACGTATTCACGCTGGTGTTGCCCGCCTTGCTGGAGGGAATCGAGCAGGGATGGACGATCGCCGATTCGATCGTGCGAACGCAACTGACGGTGCTGGCGCGGATTCCCGACTCGCTGATTGCCCGCAAGTGCGGCTGGGAGAC
This sequence comes from Pirellulales bacterium, assembly GCA_019694455.1. Lineage (NCBI taxonomy): Bacteria > Pseudomonadati > Planctomycetota > Planctomycetia > Pirellulales > Pirellulales bacterium. The sequence goes on along the minus strand of JAIBBY010000031.1, from coordinate 26,351 downwards.
AGCGCGGCAGGCATCGACGCGCGCCGCGGCGGCGCTAGCTAGCGGCCGGCCGGAGGACGAGGCGTATCACGAGGCGTTGGCCGATTTCGATTTTTGGCTGCGCAGCGACGGCCACCGGCGCAATCCGGGGACCACGGCCGACTTGATCGCGGCTGGATTGTTCGCGGCGCTACGCGACGGGCAGCTTGGTCGAGTATCGTAGTAAACTGGGATGGCGCGATTCGCGAGAACGATCATGAGCGAGCAGTATTCGGTTCGGCTGGAAAAAGAGCGATTTGTCTTTTCGGCGGCGCACTTCATCACCTATGCCGACAACATCTGCGAACCGCTGCACGGCCACAACTACGCCGTGGCGGCCGAGGTATTTAGCCCCTTGGACGCGAATCACTACGTGGTCGATTTCATCGCGCTGCGCGACGCGCTGGTGGGCATCACACGCGAACTCGATCACCGCATGTTGCTGCCGACTGAGCACCCGCGGATTCGCGTCGAGGCGAGCGATCGCGAGGTCGAGGCGCGATTTGAGGATCGCCGCTGGGTCTTTCCGCGGGCCGATTGCGTGCTGCTGCCGGTGGCGAACACCACGGCGGAACTTTTGGCGCGCTGGATTGGCGAGCGTTTGCTCGTCGAGCTTGCCGCCAAACTACGATTTCGTCCGCAGCAAATGAAGATCGAGGTCGACGAATGCGCCGGTCAGCAAGGCATTTGGGATTGGCGGAACGATTAACGCTCCGCCGCTCGCCGGTCGGTCGATAACGTTGGCCGTGGCGATAGTTGCCTGACTAGGGAGCGCAGTTCAATCAGTGATGGGGCCATGTCGCCGGCAAGCGATTCGAGTTCCGTTGTGAGTCGCTCCAAATCAGTGGCATCGTCAATATCGTGCCACCGCGGCAAGACGGAATAGGGGATGCCGGCGGATTGTAGTTGGTTCACCGTTTGAGACCAGACGCGCGGCGTGCTCCAGTCGATGTTGGCAAAGACGGGCGGAGTCTCGCGACTTGCGCCGATCAGGTAGTAGCCGCCATCATCGCTGGGTCCAAGCACCACTGCCGCCTTGGCAAGCCGGCGAAACGCATCCTCGACATTGGCGACTGGCAGCGTGGGACTGTCGGCGCCAATCACCACGACTTTCTCGACACCCGTCGCGAACGCGCCATCAAAATGGTTAGCTAGCCGCTGGCCGAGGTCGCCAGTCGATTGAGGCGTCAACCGCCAGCGGTCTCCGACCAGCGACTGAAAATCGCGGAGCGTTTCTGGCGGATCACAGGCGACGGTTGGTCGGCTGCTTGCGGCTGCGAAACGGTCGAGCGTGCAGATGAGCATCGCGCGGGCCAGCGCAGCCGCCTGCTCGGCGCCGATCGCGGTGGACAAACGAGTTTTTACCATGCCCGGCGCGGGGTATTTCGCGAAGACGGTGAGTTGATTCATGCGCGCCTTCCGCGCAGCAACCGCCGGAGCAGCACCTCGTCGACGCGTCCGCGGAATCGCTCGCGACCGTCGATCACCACCACCGGAACGCAGGTGTTGTAGCGATCGCGCCATTCGGGAACCTGGTCGATGTCGATCTCTTCGGGCGTCAGCCCATGCTTAATCAATAGCGCCTTGGCGTCGTCGCAGAGATGACAGCCGCAGCGGGTATAAAGCACGACTGCCGGTGGGGTTTTGGCGGCGAATGGCCACATGACGCGGTTCGCAGGGGTTGAGTGGTTCGCTAGGACGAGCTTATCCAAAACGGAGCGCAAGTCGAAGTAGCCCAAATCAAACCAACGGTCCCGCAATTGCGTAGAATGAGTCCATTGCGACCCTTGGTGCCCAGATAAAAATACAGGCAACGAATATGGAAGTCTTAAAAGATGTCTTGGTGTTTCTGCTCGCCATGGCTGGCGTGGCGGCAATCACCAGCGCTGTGCTATTGGCGGTCATGATCCGTCGTATGCGTAAGCTTTCGATACCGCCCGAAGCCGGATTTTGGGATACGCTGCGGCGGGTGCCGCTGGGATTTGTTGTCGCCCTGGATTTGATGGATTTTGGGCTCGATATCTTCGCGGCCCCAGTCATCTGGTTTGTGCTCAAGCACGCCAAATTGGAGCCGCTTCGCAACGTGGCGGTGATCGAGGCGCTTATCCCCGGCACGCAGTTTCTGCCTACGCTCACACTGGCTTGGGCGGCGGCACGTGCACTGCCGCCCGGGATGGAGCCTGGCTGGCCAACGCGCCCAGATCCAGATACGGCGAGCGGGCGAGGTTATAGAACGATCGACGCGGAGTTTCGCGCGCCCAGCTAGCGCGTGCGATCCAATCAGAACGTGACCTTCTGCTCATTCTGAGAGTCGTAGTCGGTTAGCTCCGCGTTGTCGCCATGGAGGAACCAGTCGAGATCGAGTCCCCCGGCAACGCTGTCGATCAGGCTGTCGTGAAGGAGATTGACGCCGGGCGTGAGAAAGGTATCGCCGTTATTGCGAGGACCGACACCCATTCCGCTGAGATTGGCGATCCGGGTGGCATAGTCGCGCTCGGAGGTCCATTCGCTGTAGACAGCTTCGAGCACCTGCTGTTCCTGGGCGCGGGGGACGGCAAGTTGCTCGCTCATCAGGAGGTCCTCGCCAAGTTCGCCATCCAGGATGTCGTTGCCGAAGATCGCGCCTAGACTGGCGATTAGCACATCGTTGCCTGATCCTCCAATCAATGTGTCGTCGGTGCCCTCGGCGCCGTCGCCCCCGGCCAGCAGATCGTGATCGGCGCCTCCGTCCACCTGATCGTTGCCGCCGCCAGCGAAAATACGATCGTGGCCATCGCCGCCGGTGATGATGTCGTTTCCTCCCTCGGCGCCATCGGTGACGAAGGCGTTGCCATCGCCAAAGATCAGATCGTCGCCGGATTCACCGTGCAGCGTGTCGGCGGCTCCTTCGGCGCCATCCTCGCCATAGAGGACGTCGTTGCCTGCGCCGCCAAAGATCAGATCCGCGCCTCCCTCGGCGCCGTCGTCGCCGTGCAGCTCGTCGTCCGCATCGCCGCCCGTCAGCGTGTCGCCTCCTTTGCCGCCATTGAGCATGACGGCCAGGGTGGTGAGTCCTGCGGCAGAAAGCTGATCATTGCCGGCCTGGCCAAATCCCTTGACGCGTCCGGTGACGCCGCTGGCATCGAACGTGAGATCGACGGCGGCGCCATTGAGCTGAGCGGCATGGACGCGCACAGTGTCGGGCGCCAGTTGAGTAAAGGTCGCCACATCGCTGCCAGTGGTGCCTCCCCAAACGAGATTGACCAGGCTGGGATTGATTTCGTCGGTGAGCAGCGCCCACTCGACTGTGGTAAACGTGATCGTCGCGGCGTTTTGGGCGCCGTGCTGATCGGTGGCCCAGACACGGACGGTATTGCCGCCCAGATTGGGAAGCGCGTGCGTGACCACTGCACCGCTGGTGACATTGGTCAGCGTTTCATCCACCGTCCCATTATTGTCCCAGTCGATCGCGAAGGTGAACGGGGCAGCCTGATCCGCGCTGGAGGGATCGTCGGCGGAGAGCACGAACGGGGCCGGCGCGCCGCGCACGATGACCGCTGGGCCAGCAATGCCGGCCTGCGGCGCCGAGTTGCCAATCGAAAGGGAGGCCGCCGCGGAGTCGGTGAATCCGCCATAGGTGTTGGTCACACGGACCGTCACCTCGCGCGTGCCCGGCCCATCATTGATTCCCAAGGCGCCAAGCTGCGCCCAGGTGAGCGTGGGACTGGCGCCAGTGGCGTCGCCATAGACGCTGTCGCCGTTGACGTCCCACGAAAAGCTCAATGGTCCGGCCACGCCGGACGGATCGGTGGCCAGCGCTGCCAGCGTCAATGTGTCGCCCTCGCTGATTCCGGGCACTTGAAGTAGATCGATGACCGGCAGCGCAGGGCTCACTACCTGGGCGCCAAGGGCGATGCTGAACTGTTGGCCGGTGGCGCCAACGGCCGTGTCTTGATCGGTGACAAGGATAAGTTGCGCGCTGTATTGACGCTCGCCGTCCGTGCCGTTGAATTGGACCGTGAGATTCTGCAGTTGCGCAGCGGTGAGCACCGTGCCCGGCGTGAACGTGGGCAGCGAGAAATAGGCGGCGTCGGGACCGATAATGGCGGCTGACGCGAGCGTAAGATTGGTAAGCGCGCCGAGGTCGCCATCGGTGGTGATGTTCTGAATCGATAGATTCTGCTGAAGGATGGCGCCCGGCAGCGCCGTGCCGAAACTCAAACTGTCGCTGCTGGAGTAGACCGGGCCGACACCATTGCCCGACAGTGCGAGTGCGCGGTTTCCGCTATCGCTGGTGACCGTGAGATTGGCGGTGTCGGCGCCGCGCGCGGCCGGAGTATAGGCATAGGCGACAGTGGCGGTGTCGCTGCCGAGGCTAGGATCTTGAAAGAGTGGATTGAACGACTGGGCGCCGCCGGAGAAATCTCCCGACGCTGCTGGAAACAGCAGGTTCTTGACCTTGGTGTAGTTGCCGCCGATGTTGCTGCCAGTCGCCGATCCGCCCGCCGACGTGCCGACGCGTACATTGCCGAAATTCAGCGTGTTAGTGCTCAGCGACAGATTGGCCGCCGAGAGCGCGCTGCCGATAAAGTATTGCTCCGCGCGCAGCGCGAGCGTGGCGTAGCCCGTGTTGTTGAGGTGAATTGGATCGGTGTTGTTCATCCGATTGGCGGGGGTGGGGAGCGCCGGATAGAGATCGGGCGGAAATACGCCCGAGGCGGGAAAACTCCCAAAGTAGCCTGAGTATCCACCAACGGAGTTGTTCAGGCCGTAGTTGTCGATGTGGGCGACTCTGCGGCTGGCGTTGGCGATCGCCGCCTTACCGCTCTCGGCGTCTTTGAAGCCTTGATTGACAGCGGCGTTTTGCACGAAGCCATCGTAGAAGACGTTGCCGGTCTTTATCACGCCGAGATTGAGTCGATAGGCGTCGGCCTGCGAACCGCTGATGGTGTCCCAAATGTTGAGGTAGTCGTAGCCCTCGATCACGACTTGAATATCGGGGCGGATGGCCAGGATCGCGCTGACCAGCGTTTGGACGTTGGATTGAATTGCCGCATAGACGGCTGCATTGCCGGGATTGTTGACATAGAAACCGCCGCCAAGTTGGCCCAACAGCATGTCGTTGCCGCCGGAGCTCAGCCAGACGATGTCTGCGTCGGGGTGCGCGTTGACGCGGTCGATGATGCCGCCGGGCGAATAGAGCTGTGACACATGCTGCGCGGCGGTGCCGCCGCCAAACGATTCGTTGTAGACCGGAGCGCCGGGATGAAACGAGTCGACCACATTCCCCAGACTGTTGTTGAAACCGGGCGCGGGAGGCGCCGAGCCAGGGGCGTTGGCGGCGATAAGCCAAGCCCAGCTATCGCCAATAGTGATGATGCCGGCAAGCAAATCGCGTGGTTCAAGCGATTCAAATTTCAGACGGTTTCTTCGACGTGACGCCTGCCAAGCTTGGAGGTTTCCGCTAAACGCCATTTTGACTCCTCAGCAGGTTAGAAAGCACTGCAAGTGCATCGCCGAAGGACAACAATTACGCGAGCTTGGTTGTTACTCGTTCTAAGGTCAGGTGAGACTGCCATTGTAGATGCGGTGGATTGTGGATTCGACGGCTCCACTGATTCCGCGCCTGCTTAGGTATATGGATCGTGCCATTGAATTGGCGTGCGCGACCATCCAAACGCGCGATTCGATTGGCGTGTGCGAAAATGAAACGCTTGTCGGATCGCGATATGTGCGGCACAATCATCGCACTTTCTCTAAATCCCCAATCTGCCCTTCGGCCTAGCGAACGGATGACGCCATGAAACTTACCCGCTCGGTAAGTTATGCCGTGGGCGTGTTGCTCAATGTCGCGCCGTCGGGCCCGCGCCAAACGATGACGGCGGCGCGCATCTCAGAGGGTTGTGAGTTTCCGCCGCGATTCTTGTATCGCATCCTGCGGCGACTGGTGGACTCGGGTTTATTGAAAGGAGTCTCTGGTCCGGGGGGCGGCTATCAGTTGGCCCGCCCCGCAAGCAAGATCACGCTCTTGCAAATCGTGGAAGCGGTGGAAGGCGAGCAGAAGGGGAGTCGATTGCCGCCGGTTTGCAAAGGGCATGCGCCGGCCATGCGACTGGTCAATGCGGTTTGCGCAAGCGCGGCCAAACGATTTAGCGATGAGCTGTCCCAGGTCACGTTGGCCAAACTATCGAGCGCGAATCGAAGTGCCAAGAAAAAGGGGTCGTCGGCCGCCGCAGCCAAACAAAAACCCAAAACGGCGCGCGCTGGCAAAAAGTCGCGAAGCTGATTTGCCGTCGCTGTATGGCCGCTGAGCGAAGCCGCGCCCGATGGATAATTGGGCTTTCAAATTTGCTGTGGAGCGGTTGGTTCACAGCGCGCGTCGCGAACCTGGCGCCACTGGGCGGCAAGCGTTTTTTTTTTACCGGAGACGCGAATCGGGACCGATCGGACGTACGATTGACCGGCGCACAAACCGTACGCCCGACCAGTCACAGATTCGTAAATTGCAAGCGGTGCTAAGTTCGGCTAGCCGGGAGCGCGGCTATTAGCGCCGAATGTCGTCCCGCCGGTTGGTTCAGACCATGCCCTTGAGGTTCTTGAGGGCGCGGACCTTGACCTTGCTGTACGCGGCCTTGGCCGGGCGGTCCATCAACTCCCCTGGCTTGAACGGATTGGGCACGTTCTTTTGGGCAGGGCGGGCCGCAACCTGTTGCTTGGTGATTTTCACCAGGCCAGGAATCTGGAACACGCCATTCCCTTTTTTGCCGAGAGCCTTTTCGATTTCGCTGGTTAGCGCGTCGAGGACGGCGCTAACTTCCTTCTTGGCCAAGCCAGTGGCCTCGGCAATGTTGTTGAGAACCTCACTCTTCGACGGCGCCTTGGCGCTCGGTTTCTTCGCTGGGGCCTTCGCCATAGCTGCAAAATCCTCCCTGCACAACGGCATGGAAATAGGGTGGGAATCGAAACACGACTCATCCGCTAGCGGACGGGATGATTAGAAACAGTCAAATCGAAAAAGCAAGCGTAAAACCCCTGAAAAACCGGCAAAAACGGCCTGATCCTCGCGCGATGGCGGCCGAATTCGCTGGTCCAGGAGTACGCGACGCCGTTTCGACAGAGCCGCCACTCGACAAAAAGCTAGCTCCGAGAAACGCCAAGTGCGGTGAAAAAGCTGGAAAAACACGAGAAACTTTGCCGCCTCGCCCGCGCGAGCCTGCCGAATATGCGGTCCCAGACCGGTCGGGACACGCTCCTGTCGATTGCCGCTGGTTGTCAAGCTTTGCGGACTGCGCGTAAGATAAAACTCAGACGGCCTTTAACGTCGCGCGTGCGGATCGGATACGGCACGCGGCTGAGTGGATTCGCGCCCAGGAGTCGTGCTGTGGATCTTCGATCGGTTGCTGGGCGTTCTGCCCTGCTTTGGCTGTCGGTCTGTTGTTGCCAAGCGCCCGCGCTGTGCCAGGCCGAGCCTCCGCCGGCTCAGGCCGCGGATGAAGCGCCCGCCAAAGAACAGCCCAACGCTCCGCCAGCGCAACCAAAGAATCAGATCCGACTCAATGTGCAGGTCCAGCCCGGGCGGGGTTTTGTGCCGGGACGCAACTTGCAAATGAATGTCATGTCGGCCGGCGAGGGACAGGAGTCGGTCGTGTTCGCCAAGGATCGCGAGTCGGAGCAACTACTCAAGAAGGCGCAGCGCTTTCTGGAAGAGAAGCGCTACAGCGAGGCGGTCCGCTCCTTGGGGACGCTGATCGGCGCGCCGGAAGACTTCTTTTATCAGGCCGATAGCGAGGCCGCGCTGCATCGCAGCCTGAAGGCCGAAGCGCAATCGATCCTGGCCCGCATGCCGCGCGAGGCGCGCGAAGTGTACGAGTTGCAATACGGCGCCGAAGCCGAGCAACTGTTGAACGACGCGCTCGAGCGGCGCGACTGGCAAGCGCTGGCCGATGTGTCGCGACGCTTCTTTCACACCAAAGCTGGTCGCAGCGCCACGTATTTGCTCGGCGCGTATCACTTCGATCACGATCGACCGCTCGCCGCCGCGCTCTGCTTTCGCCGGCTTGCCGATTCGGGAGACACCGCCGCGCTGGAACCGGGCCTGTCGCTACAGGCCGCCGCGGCGTGGGCGCGGGCAGGCATGGAGGATGCCGCGCGAGAGACTCTACTGCGCGCGAAGCAAAGATACGCAGGGGGCAAGGTCGCAATCGGCGGCGAAGAGATCGAGTGGTTTGACGCAGACGATCAGGCGCTGGCGTGGCTCAACCGCCAGATCGGCGACGACGGGCACATTGCGACGACCGCCAAGGATCAGTGGACCATGTACCGCGGCGACCCGGCGCGCAACGCCAAGACACACGGCGGCTCGCCTCTGTTGGACCATGAGGGGAACACCTGGTGGATTCCGGTCGCCGAGGAGCCAGGCGTCGAAAAGCTGGTGCGTCAACTGCGGCATACTTATCTCGACGCGAGTTTTACGGCGCTGCCCGCCTTGCATCCCTTGGTGGTGAACGATGTGGTGCTGATGCGCACCGTGACGACGTTGTTAGCAGTTGACTTCAAGAGCGGGAAGCGGCTGTGGAACGTGCCGGTGGAAGACGAGTGGGAAGAAGTGACCGACTTGCAAGGCGCCATCGCGCAGCAGGGGAACGCGGCGCAAGTGGTGTCGCTAGTTGATCAACGGTTGTGGGACGATCTGACCTATGGATGCTTGTCGAGCGACGGCGAGTATGTCTTCAGCGTCGAGGACTTGAATTTTCATCTGCCCGGCGCCGCGCACTTGAAAATGGTGGTGCTGCCCAATGGTAGGCGGGTGCCGGCGCCGGCCTGGCCACGGAGCTTCAATCGATTGGCGGCTCACGATATTCGCACCGGCAAGTTGAAATGGGAGCTGGGGGGCCCGCGCGGGGAATACGAACTGGAGATGGCGGGCGCGTTCTTTTTGGGTCCGCCATTGCCGTTGCAGGACAACGTGTACGCACTGGCTGAGCTGAACGGCGAAATTCGGCTGGTCGCGATCGACGCGCGCACCGGCAAAGTCGAATGGGCGCAGCAGTTGGCGGTGGTGGAACTTGATGTGCTGCAAGATCCCGCGCGGCGGTTTAGCGGCGTCTCTCCGTCGTACGCCGATGGCGTGTTGATTTGCCCCACCGGTTCGGGCGCCGTGGTGGCAATTGACCTGACGACGCGGACCCTGCTGTGGGGGCATCTGTATCCGAACCAACTGGCCAGCCAACCCAACGGAATCGGGCGCAGGATTGGCGCGGTGATGATGTTTGCCGGCAGGCCGCGCGACGAGGCGGATCGCTGGATGGACAGCGCCGCCACCATCGCCGACGGACGTGTGATTGTCACGCCGCTAGAGTCGGGAGAAATCCATTGCCTGAACCTCTTGGATGGGACATTGGCCTGGAAGCAGCCGCGCGGAGAGAACTTGTATGTGGCGGGCGTACATGACGGGCGCGTGTTGTTGGTCGGACGGAGCGGCATGCAAGCGCTGCGTTTGGAAGATGGCCAACCTGCGTGGGTTGAGCCGCTGCGGTTGCCCGGCGGCGCCAGTCCCAGCGGGCGCGGTTTCCTGTCGGGAGATCGGTATTATTTGCCGGTCACCAGCGCCGAAGTGCTCACGATCGACGTAACCACCGGCAAATTGATTGAGCGGTCGCGGTCGCGCAAGGGAGAAGCGCCCGGCAACCTGGTCGCCCATCAAGGGATGATCTTGTCGCAATCCGCGGAGGCATTGGAAGTCTTCTTTGAATTGGAGACGCTGCAGCAGCAAGTGGCCGCGGCGCTGGAGAAGAATCCGGCCGATGCCGAGGCTTTGGCGCAGCGCGGGGCGTTGGCGCTGCATCATGGCGACACGGCCGCCGCGGTGGTCGATCTGCGCAAGGCCCACCAGATAGCGCAGACGCCGCGCATTCGCAATCTATTGGTCGACGCGCTGTTTGACGCGATTGGCGAAGACTTTGAAAAGTACGCCGATGCCGGCCCCGAACTTCAATCGCTGGTCAGCACGCCGGAGGAGAAGAGCCGCTACTTGCGCTTGATGGCCGAGGGGATGCAGAAGAAGGGCAATGCGCGCGCGGCATTTGACCTCTATGCCCAATTGGCCGATCAGCCCGTGGCCGAGGGGTTGGAAAAGGTGAGCGACATCTTGCGCGCGCGGCGCGATCGCTGGGCGCAGGCCGGATTGGCGTCGATGTACGCTTCGCTGGCCGGCGCCGATCGGGCGGCCGTGGATCAACTCATTACGGACCGAGTCGCCGTGGCCTTGGCCACACGCAATGCCGACGAACTGAAACGCGTGTCGCGCTACTTTGGATTCCACCCCAGCACCGAACGCGCGCGGGCAGAACTGGCCGATCGCTTGGGCACGGCCGGAGATTGGTTGGCGGCGGAACTTACATGGCGACAGGTGGCCGCCGGCGGCGACGCCGTCTTGTCGCGACAAGCGACGGTTCGCCTCGCCCAATTGATGTTGCAGGCGGGGCGTCCTGAATCGGCGGCCAGCTATGCGCGTCGGCTGTCTGGCGAGCTAGCGGATGCGGTATGCCTGGAGGGCAAGACGGGGCGCCAATGGCGAGAGACGCTGTCGCAAGATGAGCGATTGCAGCACGTTGACCAAGACATATGGCCGCGCGGACGGATTATCAAGGAGCGCGATGATCGACAGGCGGCGACCGCACGATATTTCCAAGCGGAGCTGTTGGGAGGCAGCGACATTTATCCGCAGGAAATGACCATCGAAATGTCGCAAGATCGGCAAACCCTGGTGGGCCGCGATGGCCACGGCCGCGAACGCTGGAAGGCGTCGCTTGCCGAGTCGATGATGCGACAGAACTTGAATCCGAGCGTGTTGCAGGCGCGGGCCGTCGGCAATTTGGTGATGGTTTCGCTGGGACAACAGATTTTGGCGATCGACACTTTGGCCACGGGACCGGCCGGCATGGCCCGGGTGTTGTGGACGCAAGACTTATCTGAGGGCTTGCCTGGCATCGCCAACAACGTGGGGGTCCACGTTCGCCAAATTGAGTTGCAATGGGGCCAGCGGCGCAACTTGGTTAGCGATGGCTTTGGTCGACCGGTCGCGGTGTTGGGAGAATTGACCGCGAGCTACTTTTGCTTTCAACGAGCGCGCGAGCTGGTGGTGGTCGATCCGCTCAGCGGCGACACGCTATGGACGCGCGGCGATGTGGAGCCGGCCAGCGAGGTGTTCGGCGACGACGAACTGCTGTTCATTGTGCCGCCCAACGCCATGGAGGCGGTGGTGCTCAGCGCGATCGACGGGCACGAATTGGGGCGCCGGCCGGTGATGCCGGTCAATCAGCGCGTGCTCGCGCAGGGACGGCGGCTCATCAGTTGGCAACTGTCGCAGGGCAAGCACGTGTTCGAGATGACCGATCTGTGGGAGCAAAAGCCGATCTGGCGGCGCGAGTTTTCGTTTCATGCCAAAGCGTATCAGCTCGATCAGGAACTGCTGGGGATCGTCGATCCCAAGGGACAGTTCACGCTCATTTCACTAGTCGATGGCAAGACGCTGGTCGATTGCGAAATCGAGGCCGAGCCGCGGCTGTCCGAGATCTATCTGCTCGGTTCGCGCGAGCGGGTGTTGTTGTTCACCAACCGCGCGTGGGCCCATGGTCAAGATGGCATTTCGGTTCAAGCCGTGCCGGGAGTGCTCAACAATCCGTTGTTGAATGGCATGGCCTACGCGTTCGATCGTAAGACCGGACAGAAGCTGTGGCAGGCGTCCATTGACAAGCAAGGGCTGACGCTCGACCAGCCGCGCGAATTGCCAGTGCTGGTCTTCGCATCGCGTGTCTACGAGCGGCAGGCGGCGCAGGGCAACGTGAACACGCAGCCCTACACTTCGGTCATGTGCCTCGACAAGCGAACCGGCAAGGTGGCGTATCAAGAAAAAATGGCCGGTCATATCGGAATTTTCGAAATTGATTCGCGTCCGGAAGAACAGATCGTTGAACTAAAGCTGCTGCGCCATAGCGTGCGCATGAAGTTCACCGACGAGCCAATGCGGCCCGAGGAGGAAGCGGCCGCGGCAGACGCGGCGGAAAAGCCGGGCGAACCGGCAGATACCCTACCGCCGCAAGAGGCTGGTGAGGCGGCAGCGGCGGAGCCGGCAGAAGCGCCGCCGGCGGAAGCGAAGCAGGAGCCATCGCCCGAGGACCAGGGCCACTTGTGGCCACGGCGAAGCGCAATCAGAGTGGATAGTTTGGGATGGATCGAACCTCTAGCGGTGGAGCGCATTGTTTGAGCAAGTTCTGTTGGCTCGTGGCGATGTTGGCGCTTGTTTGTGCCGGCGGCATGCGGGCGCCGATTTGCTGCGCGGCCGATCTTGATCCGCGGTTGGAGCGATCGGTGTCGCGCGGGCTCGATTGGCTGGCGACCACGCAATCGCGCCTTGGCCATTGGGGCGCCAACAATGGACAGTATCCCACCGCCATGACAGCGTTGGCGGGCATGGCCTTGTTGGCCGAAGGCTCGACCACCACGCAAGGCAAGTATGCTGAGAACATTCGTCGAGCGGTCGACTACATCGTTAGCCGCAGCCGATCGAATGGGTTGATCGGCGATCCGACCCGTGACAATCGTTATACGTATGGGCATGGTTTTTCCATGCTGTTCTTGTCGCAGGTATTGGGAGACGAAGAAGACCTTGACCGTCGGCAGACCTTGGTCGATGTGCTCACGCGCGCGGCGCAGTTCAGCGGCGAAGCGCAGACGCCGGCCGGAGGCTGGGGGTATGTCAGCGCCAAAGACGGCGGGGACCGCGACGAAGGCTCGACCACCATCACCCAGGTGCAGGCGCTGCGCGGTTGTCGCAACGCCGGCATCCCGGTGCCGAAGGAGGTGATCGACAAGGCGATTGGCTATATCAAGCGCTGCACGCTGCCGGACGGCGGCGTGCAATACAGTTCGCAGGGGGGCGGCGCGCGACCAGCGATCACGGCAGCGGCCATTTCCTGTCTGTTCAACGCCGGAGAGTACGACGACGAATTTGTGCCGAAGCTGATGGATTACTGCCAGAAAAATTTGGCGAACATCAACAATCAAGGTTTTGGCCACTGGCATTACGCGCACTACTACTATTCGCAGGTGTTGTACCGCGAGGGGGGAAACACCTGGGATGACTACCGCGATAAAGTCGTCGCGAAGTTGATCAACGAACAATCGCCCGATGGCTCCTGGTCGCAAGGCTACGTGGGGCCGGTTTACACCACGGCGACCAATCTGGTGATCTTGCAACTCGAAAAGGCCTATCTGCCGATCTATCAACGCTGACGCGGCGTTTGCCGCGCACTAGTTTCCCAGCAATCCGAGCACTCAATGACTGAAACGCATCACACCGCGAGCGCGACCAGCATCGACCGCTTGCTGCAGGCGCGCGAACAGATCACCCAGCAACTGACGCAGGTGATCGTGGGGCAAGACTCCGTGATCGAAGAACTGCTGATCTCGCTCTTCAGTCGCGGACACTGCCTGCTGGAGGGTGTGCCCGGCCTTGCCAAGACCTTGATGATCAGCACGCTGGCGCGGACTTTGAACTTGTCGTTCAGCCGCATTCAGTTCACTCCCGACTTGATGCCGGCCGACATTACCGGCACCGAAGTGATCGAGGAGAACCGCACGACCGGCGGGCGCGACTTTCGCTTTCGTGAAGGGCCGTTGTTCGCCAATGTGATTCTGGCGGACGAAATCAATCGCACTCCCCCCAAGACGCAGGCCGCGCTGTTGGAGGCCATGCAGGAGCGCCAGGTGACGGTGGGGCGCCAGCGTCACGGGTTGGCCGATCCGTTCTTCGTGCTGGCGACGCAAAACCCCATCGAGCAAGAAGGAACCTATCTGCTGCCCGAGGCGCAGCAGGACCGCTTCATGTTCAAGGTGTTCGTGCGTTACCCCACGTTCGAGGAGGAATTCGAGGTCGCGCGGCGCACCACGTCGATCATGGCCGATGAGATTCGGCCCGTGCTGACAGCCGAGGAGATTTTGCAATTGCAGCGGATGGTGCGCGAGGTGCCGATCGCCGATCACTTGATCCGCTATACGCTGTCGCTGGTGCGGCAAACGCGGCGCGGCGAGTCGGGCGTGCCCGACTTCGTCGACGAGCAAGTGAGCTGGGGGGCTGGCCCGCGCGCGGTGCAGTTTTTGATCCTCGGCGCCAAGGCGCGAGCGCTGCTGAACGGCCGCGCGCATGTGGCCGCGGCCGATATTCAAGCGCTCGCCAAACCGGTGCTGCGGCATCGACTAGTGCTGAACTTCGCCGCTGAGAGCGAGGGAATCACCGCCGACGACGTGGTTGATCGGCTGGTTTCGATCACGCCCGACAAAGAAGACGAGCTGACCCGCGATGCCCGCTTCCAAAAGATTTTTGCATCCTGAGGCGATTGCCCGGATTGCGCGACTGGAACTGCGCGCGCGGCATATCGTCGAAGGCTTTTTATCGGGAATGCACCGCAGCCCCTACTTTGGGCAGTCGGTGGAGTTTGCGCAGCACCGCGAGTACACGCCGGGCGACGACTTGCGCCATGTCGATTGGAAGGTGTGGGGGCGGCAAGACCGGCTCTATGTCAAGCAATTCGAGGAAGAGACCAACTTGCGCGCGACGCTGTTGGTCGACGCCTCGCAAAGCATGCGCTACGGAACCGGCGCGCTCAACAAATACGACTACGCCTGCACACTGGCCGTGAGCCTCGCTTTTTTGGCGATCTTGCAGCAAGACGCCGTGGGTTGCGTGTCGTTCGACGAGCAGGTGCGCGCTAAAGTGCCGCTGGCGGCCAAACGCAATCATTTGCAATCGATCATCCAATCGCTCGACGTGCATCGGCCGGCCAATAAGACGTCGCTCGGGCCAATATTGGCGGAGGTGGCCGAAAGCTACCCCAAGCGCGGCATGATGATTTTAATTTCCGACCTGCTCACGGATCGCGACAGCCTGTTCAAGGGCCTGCGCATGCTGCGCCAGCGTGGGCACGACGTCATGCTGCTGCACGTCATGGATGACGACGAATTGGACTTTCCCTTCAACGGTCCGACGCGCTTCGAAGGCTTGGAGTCGACCGACTTTTTGAATTGCAATCCACGGGCGCTGCGCGAAGGCTACCTGGAGGCGCTGTCGCGGTTCTTGGACGACGTGCGCCGCCGCGCGGCGCAGCACACCGTCGATTACGCGCTGCTGCGGACCAGCCAGCCGCTCGACGCGGCACTGGCGACTTATTTGAGCAACCGATTGGGCATGCATCACAGGAATTGATAGGGAACGCTTCGCATCATGCCCGCTTTCGTACATCCCGCGCTGCTCTGGGGGCTAGGGCTCCTGGCGGCGCCCATCCTGATCCACCTGATCAACCTCTGGCGACATCGCCGGGTGGAGTGGGCGGCGATGGAGTTTTTGCTGGAGAGCCAGCGCAAGAATCGCCGTTGGGTGGTTTTGCGGCAGTTGTTGCTGTTGGCCGCGCGGATGGCGATTCTGGCCGCCTTGGTGTTAACACTGGCACAGCCGATCTTGGCCAATCGCTGGGGTTCCATCGTCGGGGGCGCGCGAACGCATCATGTTGTCCTATTGGACGACAGTTATTCGATGAGCGATCGTTGGGCCGAGGCGAGCGCATTCGATCGCGGACGCGCGGCGATCGAGCGCATTCTCGAACACGCCAACGCGGCGGGGGGCGGTCAGGTATTGACCTTGCTGCGTTACTCGCGAGCCGGCGGAGCGCGCGCCGCCGCGGCGCCCGATGTGACCGCCGCCCTCATCAACGCGGCGCTGCGCGAGGAATTGGCTGTCAAACTCAAGGCGCTGGCGCCTTCAGAAACTGCAAGCGGCCCGCAAGCTGCCCTGGCGGCCGCCGAGAAGTTGATCGACCGCGCGCGCGGCGAGCAGGTGGTGTTGTATCTGGTTTCGGATTTCCGCGCGAACCAGTGGCGACAGCCGCAGGCGCTGCGCGAGTCGTTGGCGGCGTGGAACGCCCGGGGCGCGCAGGTGCGGCTGGTGCGCTGCGTTGACAAGGAACATGAAAACTTGGCGGTGACCGCGCTGGCGCCGCAGCGCGGCATGTTGGCGGCCGGCGTGCCGTTCTTCATGGAAGCCACCGTGAAGAATCATGGCCGCGAGTCTGCCCGCGAAGTGACGCTCTCATTGCAAGAAGATGGCGCCAATCGCCCCGCCGTGGTGATCGACGAGATACCAGCCGGGCAAAGCGCCCAGCGGCGTTTTTTGGTGAACTTTCCCACCGCGGGCGAGCATGTGGTGCGGGCTTCGTTGGCGTCCGACAGCGTGCTGGCAGACAATCAGCGAGCGGCGGTGGTCAACGTGCCAGTGGGGTCGCCGGTCTTGATCGTGGATGGCGATCCAGAGGCCAGCGGCGCGCGGTTCTTGGCGCTGGCTCTGTCGCCGGGCGGGGCGATTCGCACCGGGGTCGACGCCAAGGTGGAAGCGCCGCGCTATCTGGTCGATCATCCGCTCGATAGTTTCAAAACGATCTTTCTCACCAATGTCGCGCAACTTGACGAGGCAGGAGTGGCCGCGCTAGAGTCGTTTGTGCGCGGCGGCGGAGGTTTGGGCATCTTCTTGGGCGAAGCCTCCGATTCGACGAGCGTGAACGAGCGACTCTATCGCGACGGCCAAGGGTTGATGCCGCTCGCGGTGACCTCGCCCACGCAATTGTTCGCCGACACCGTGGAGAAGCGGCCCGATCTGGAAGTGACCGATCACCCGATGTTTCGGGTGTTCGCCGGCGAGCGGAACAGCTTTTTGAGCGCTGTTTCCGTGGAACGCTATTTCACGGTGGCGAAGGACGCGGAGCAAAAAGCGGGGAGCAAGGCGCGGGTCATCGCGCGGCTGCGTAACGGAGCGCCGCTGGTGATCGAGCAGAAATTTGGCGCGGGGCGGGTGGTGGCCATGCTCACCACCGCGGCGCCCACCTGGAACAACTGGGGGCGCAATCCCAGCTTTGTCGTGGCGATGCTGGAGTTGCAATCGTATTTGGCCGCGCTCGACGAGCGCAAGCCGGCGCGTCTGGTTGGTAGTCCCATTGCGCTGGAGTTTGACGGGACGCGTTTTCAGCCGCGCATGCAGTTTGTAATTCCGGGGGAGGAAAGCGAGACCATCAATCACGACGCGCGGCGCGTGGATGGCAAGCTGCTGGCGGAGTTGGCAGACCCGGCGCAAGGCGGCATTTACGAGGCGCGCTTGACCACCACCGACGGGCGGATGGAGAGCCGCCGGTTTGTCGTGGATGTCGATCCGGAAGAAGGCGATTTGGCGATCGTCGAGCCGGCCGATTTGCAGCGCGCCTTAACGGGACTGCGCATGACCCTGGAGCGGGCCGACGACGTGCATGCCGCCAGCGCCGATCTGGCGGGTTTGCAACTGAGCGACAGTCTGCTCTTGGCGCTGCTCGCGCTACTATTGGGCGAGCAGGCGCTAGCGTATCGCAACAGCTACCACGCGGCGCGATCCGGGGGGCGCGGATGAGCCACGGCATGTTGCTCGCGGCCACGACAAGCCGCACGTACTTTGAGTGGGGACGGGTACACGCCAATAGCGATTGGATTGCGCCGATCCTCGCGCTGGTCGCGACCGCCGCCTATGTGGTGTGGCTGTACCGGCGCGACGCGGCCGAATTGGGACCGGCCGTGCGAACGCTCTTGGTCGGTTTGCGGTTGGCCGCGATCGTTGGGGTGTTGTGGATTTACTTGCAGCCACAATGGCGCACCGAGCACGACGTGACGACGAATTCGCAGGCTGTGCTGCTCGTCGACACCAGCTTGAGCATGGGTTTGGCCGATGAGAGTTTTCCGTCATCAGCCGGCGCTCCCAACCGCGCGCAACGGGTGATGCAGGCGCTCAAGGGCGAAAAGCTGCTCGGCGAATTGCGAAAGACTCACGATGTCACCGTGGCGCGATTCGACGCTTCGGCGAGCGACATCGTTTTGCTGCCGAAGCTGAGCGCGACAAGCACATCGGCCAAGAAGCCATCGCCAGATGCGGAAATAGCAAAGCCAATCGATTGGGCGACGGCGCTGGCGCCGCGCGGCACCGAGACGCGACTTGGTCAGGGGCTGCGTGAGGCGCTGATCGCCCAGCGCGGCGGGCCCATCTCGGGCGTGGTGCTGTTTACCGACGGCGGACAAAACTCGGGCCCCGGCCCCAAGCAGGCGCTGGAGATCGCCCAACAGCTTGGCGCGCGGATTCATGCCGTGGGGCTAGGGTCTGATCGGCAGCCAATCAACCTGCGGATCGCCGATCTGACCGCGCCGGCCCGAGCTTATCCAGGCGACAGCTACACGGTGACCGTGTTTGTGCAGGCCCAGGGAATGGCGGGCCGGTCAGTGCGTTTGGAGCTTTTGACCTCCGCTAGCGCAACGGGCGATCGCGCGGCGGAAGCGGGAGTCATTGAAGCCGCCAGCGAGTTGCGATTGGGCGCTGATGGCGAAACCGTGCCGGTGCGGTTCGACCTGACGCCGACCGAGCCCGGCAGACGCACGCTTACCGCGCGTGTGGTCGCGCCGGCGGACGACAGTAATCCCAACGACAATCAGCAGCAGGCCGAGGTCGAGGTGGTCGACGAGAAGACCCGCGTGCTGTTGTTCGCAAGCGGACCGACGCGCGAGTACCGATTTTTGCATACGCTATTGTTTCGCGACGATCATGTGGAGGTCGACGTGCTGCTCGGCACGGCGCAGGAGGGCATTTCGCAGGAAGCCCGGCGAATTCTCGACACGTTTCCGGCAACCCGCGAAGAGCTAGACGAATACGATTGCATTGTGGCGTTCGATCCCGATTGGCAATCGCTGCCAGCGGCGACAATCGACGCGCTGGAGCATTGGGTCGCCGATCAAGCGGGCGGACTGGTGCTGGTTGCCGGTCCGGTGCATTCCGATACGTGGGTAGAGAAGCCGGAACTGACGAAGATTCGAGATTTGTATCCGGTCGAGTTTCGGCGTCGATTCGCATTGTCGGAAACCTCGACGCCGACGGCCAACGACGCCTGGCCTTTGGAGTTCACGCGGGAAGGACTGGAGGCCGACTTTCTGTGGCTTGGCGATTCGGCCGGCGCCAGCCGCGAGGCCTGGACGGGGTTTGGCGGCGTCTATCAATGTCTGGAAGTGCGCGGGCCCAAGCCGGGCGCCACGATTTATGCAAGATTCGCTGAACCAAACACCGAGCCCGATGGGGGGCGACCCTACTTTTGCGGGCAGTTTTATGGCGCCGGACGGGTTTTCTACCTGGGCAGCGGCGAAATGTGGCGTTTGCGCTCGCTCGATCCGGCGCATTTCGAGCAGTTTTATACCAAGCTGGTTCGGCATGTTTCGCAGGGACGCTTGATGCGTGGCTCGAGCCGGGGTGTGCTGCTCGCGGATCGAGAGCGTTATTTCCTGGGGCAAACGGTTGAAGTTCGCGCTCAGTTGACCACTCCGCAACTAGAACCACTCGAAGCGGCGTCAGTGTCGCTGGCTGTCGCTCGACCGGACGGAACGACGGAGAACGTGGTGCTTTCGGCTGATGGGGTGCGGGTGGGGAACTTTAGCGGTCAATTTGTCGTCTCACAGGAAGGCGCCTACGAATTGGAGTTGCCGTTGCCGGGCGGCGGCGAGCAGAGTTTGACGCGGCGGATTCAATCGCGCGTGCCCGACCTGGAGCGAGAGAATCCCAGCCGCAACGACGCGCTCTTGACGGAAATTACCAAGACGGGGGGAGGACGCTATTACATTGGTGTCGAGGACGCACTCGGTATGCGACAGTCGCCGGCGGTCTGGGCCGAGTTGCCCGATCGCAGCCTGATTCGACCGCAAAGCGAAAAGCCTCGCTCGCTTTGGGATAATTGGCAGGTCATGACGGCGATTGCTGGCTGCCTGTGTCTGGAATGGCTGGTGAGGCGATTTGCGAAGTTGGCGTAATCCGCAAGCGCAGCCAGAGGCTTGGCATGCTGAGCGAGGGGGCGGCTAGGCATTTTGCCGACCGATAGAATGAAGCAACTTCAAAACAACAACGAGATCGGCGACGCGAGAACGGGCAGATACGAACGTCCAAACTCACCAGTTATTGATGGCTGAACAACTCGCCACAACCGAGACTGCGCCGATCGAGCGGGTGCTTAGCGCGCTGGCTGCGCGAGTGCGGCGCTATGTCATTGCGCGAGGAGTGGCCCAATGGTTGGCCGCGGTCGCGGTGGCCGCCTGGATCAGTCTGGCGATCGATTGGCTCTTCGAACCGTCGCGCGGCGTGCGAATCGCATTGATCGGTGTCGCGGTCGGCGTCCTGACCTATTTGCTTTATCGATTTCTGCTACGCGACGCGCTGACGAGGCTATCGCGCCGTAACATGGCGATTGTACTGGAGCGGCGATTCCCCGAACTCGGTGATCGACTGCTGACGGTGGTTGATCCGGTACCGGTCGACTTGCCCGAGGGAGACGAGCAGCACGCGGCCATGCTGTCGGCGACGGAAGCGGCCGTGACAGAGGCGGTCGGCCGGCTTGATCTGGACAAGGTGTTCAATCCGGCGCCGCTGGCGCGCAGCGCGCTAGTTTGCGCGCTGTTATTGGTGTCGCTAGTGGGTCTGGGACTGTCGGCGTCCGAGGTGATGCGCGTTTGGGGGCGGCGAGCGCTGGGCCTCTCCGACGAGCTCTATCCGCGCAAGACGCGATTGGTGGCGCCGGGCTTCCAGAACGGTCCGGTGAAGGTGGCTCGCGGCGCCGATTTTCAGGTGGTGGCGCAGGCCGATACCGGTATGTTGGTGCCCGACTCGGTGCAGATTCAATACCGGACCGCGGGGGTGCGCGAGCGCTCCTCGATGGATCGCGAGGGGAACGCCGATCCCGGCAAGGAGCCGTTCCAAAAATTCTCCTATACCTTCAATGTGCTCGCTCCGATCGAGTTCGACCTGGTGGGGGGGGACGATCGGGTTGACGACTTGCAGATCGTGGTGGTTGAGGCGCCGGCCGTCGATGTGCATCAAACGGCGCTGGCCGTGCGATTTCCCGAATATCTGGGACGCAGTCCGCACGATGTGCCGGTGACCGGGGTGGTGCAATTACCGCGGGGAACCGAGTTTGTGGTGCGCGGTCAGGCGAACAAGCTGTTGACGCGCGTGGCGATGACCCTGGCCGACGCTCCCGATGCGCAGCCGACGGAGATTGTGCCGAGCGCCGACGATCGACGGCGATTTGAGACGGCGCCGCAGCCGGTCGACGGAAATCGGACCTATTTGTTTACGCTGCACGACGCCGATGGCATTCAAAGCCGGGAGCCGTGGCGATTGACGGTCGAGGCAATTCCCGACGAACCGCCGAAGTTGTCATTGCGTTTGCGCGGAATTGGCGCCGCGATCACGCCCGCGGCCCGCATACCGCTGACAGGCACAGTGACAGACGACCACGCGCTAGCGCGAATCTGGTTCGAGCAGAGCATTGCCAGCGCGGCCGATGGCGAAGATGAAAAGGGCGAGGCCGCTGCCAAGGATGCGACGGCAAAGATTGTCGAGCGCGACGCGACGGTCGACGCGCGCGGCCAGTTGGAACAACCCATCGACGAAGCGCTGGAAGCGCGTGAGCTGAATTTGCGGCCCGGTCAGCGCCTGACATTGGTCGCCAAGGCTCAGGACAATTGTGCGCTGGATCAAGGGGTTGGCGTGTCGGCGAGCGAGGCGTTTGCCTTGGAGGTTGTCACCGCGGAGCAATTGCGGGCGATGTTGGAGTCGCGCGAGCTGAATCTGCGCCGGCGCTTCGAACAACTGATTGGCGAGGTGAGCGAGACTCGCGACGCGATCAGTCAGGTCCGCGTCGAGAAGCCGGCGCAGACTGGCGATCCGGCGTCAGACGATCGGGTTGATGAGCGTTTGCTGGCTGTGGAACGCGCCGCGCAGAATGCGCGGAAGAACGCCGACGAGACATTGGGGGTGGCGGTTTCGTTCGACGAGATTCACGATGAGTTGGTGAACAATCGCGTCGACACCGAGGAGCTGAAACTGCGTTTGAAGCAAGGCATCGCCGAGCCGCTGCGACAACTTGCCGCGGCTGCCTTTCCGGAACTGGATCGACGATTTACCGTGCTGCGGCAGGCGATTACCGCGGATTCGCAGGCCGCCGAGGTGGCCCGGGCAGGCGCCCAGCAGCAACTCGATGTTATTCTGGTACAGATGCAGGGCGTGCTCGGAAAGATGATGGAGATGGAGACGTTCAACGAGGTGGTCGACATGCTGCGCTCGATCATCGACTCCCAGGAAAAGCTCAACGACGACACCAAGTCGCAGCGCAAACGTTCGGTCCGAGAGTTACTGGAAGAGTGATCCCCCAGGGTTCCATGAGCGCGAAGTCGCTTAGCGAATCTCGATTTGCGTTTGGCACGCGGCGCCTGCTGCGCGTGGCAGCATGGCTGCTGGCGCCTGTTGTTTGCGCGGGGATGGCTTGGGGGGCGCCGGAGGATGCGCCAGCCCCCGATGTCGAGACGGCCCCAGGAGAGACGGCGAAGGAAGAGTCGCCATTGGGTTCTGCCGAAGAGCAACTGGCCAAACAGTATCAACGATTTGAAGAAGTGTTGCTTCGAATGGCCGAACTGACGGCCAGCGAAGATCCGCAGCGCGCGGCGTTGCTTCGGCAGGCGGTTACTCGCAGCAAGAAGCGATTAATCGCCGGGCAGTTCGACAAGTTGGTCGAACTATTGCAACAAGACCGTCTGGCCGTGGCGGTCAACCAGCAGAAAGACCTGACGGGCGACCTCAAGGGCCTGTTGGAGCTATTGTTGAGCGAGGATCGCGCCAAGCGATTGGAGTCGGAACAAGCCCGCGTGCGGGCATACCTCAAAGAACTCAATCAACTCATTCAGCAGCAGGAGGGAGTTCAGGCGCAGACGCGCAGGGCGGGTGAAGCCACGGAGCAGGTCGCCGAACGACAAGCCAAGCTGGAAGATCGCACCGGCAAGCTGGCCGACCAGATGAAGAAGGACAACGACGCCTCGCGCGAGGCCGAGGAAGAAACCAAGGACGAATCGGAAGACACGCCACAGGCCGCTGAGTCCGACGACGCGCCTGCGAAAGAAGGCCAGTCGAGCAGGCCGAGCGGCGAAGACTCGAAGGAAAAGAAGCCGTCCGCCGACGAACAGAAGCCCAGCGACTCGCCGGGCGAAAGCGAATCGAAAGAAAAGCCGGCCGATGCCGGGGGAGAGCCAAAGCCGGGTGGGCAAGCGCCGATGCCGGGTGGGGAGTCGCCGATGCCGCCATCGGCAGGCGACGCCAGCCAGAGCCAATCGCAGCAACCCCGCGACTCAGCCCAACAGCGATTGGACGCCGCGCGCAAACGCATGCAGCAGGCCCAAGAAAACCTAAAGCAGGCCCAACGCGATGATGCGCTGCAGCAGCAGAGCAAAGCGCTGGAGGAACTGGAACAGGCCAAGGCCGACCTGGAGAAGATTCTACGTCAGTTGCGCGAGGAAGAACTGGCGCGGATGCTGACCATGCTCGAAGCGCGATTTCGCAAGATGCTCGATGAGCAAAACAAGGTGTACGACGCGACAATCCGCCTGGCCAGTGTCCCCGAGCCAGAACGTGGGCGTAGCGTGGAGATCGAGTCGGGCCGACTCGGTCGACAGGAGTCGATGATCGCGCTCGACGCCGATCGGGCGCTGCAACTGTTGCGCGACGACGGCACCGCGATCGCCATGCCCGAGGCCGTACGCGAAATTCGCGACGATATGCAGCAGGTGGCCGAGCGATTGGGGCAGACGCGAATCGACGACCTGACGCGCGGCATCGAGGAGGACATCATCGCCGGACTGGAAGAAATTCTGGCGGCGCTCGAAAAGGCGAAGAAGGATCTGGAGCAGCAACAGCAGGAGGGTCAACCACCCCCGCCCGGCGAAATGCAAGAGCCCCCGCTAGTCGACCGATTGGCGGAGATTAAAGTGATTCGGGCGCTGCAAATGCGGGTCAATCGCCGCACCCAAAGTTATGCGAAACTAGTGGAAGGAGAGCAGACCGCGGACGCCGAGATCCTCAGGGCGCTCGCCGAACTGGCCGAACGCCAAGAGCGGATCTTTCGCACCACGCGCGACTTGGCCCAAGAAAGGAATCGATGACAAAGCAAGCGCGACTGATGATCTTGCTGGCGGCGCTGATATGCGGCGCCAGGTGTTCGCTGGCCGAGGGCGTGCGCGATCCATTTGATCGCGAGCCGCAGCTCAAGTCGTTGACTACCGCGGAGGCGCGGCAGCGTTTCGATGCCTGGCTTGATGCGCACGACGCTTCGGAAACCGCGCGCGCGGACGCAGCGGAATTGTGGGCCAATGGCGACGACCCGCGGGGCGCCGAACTGCTGGAACGGGTGGCGCGCAGCTTTGCCGTGGTCGACGAGCGCGCGGCGCGGATTGTCGCTACCTGCGACAGCGACGCTGTTCTGGCCCTACCAGACGCGGCCTGGCTGACGGAATCCGCGGAAAAAGATTTCGAGCGCGCTAACCTGCGGCTGTTGTATGGTCGGTGGCTGGCGAAGCATCAGCTTTACGAAGAAGCTCGTCAGCAATTAGAAGGATTGACGCCGGACGATGTAATTGATCCGGCGACGTT
Source organism: Pirellulales bacterium (assembly GCA_019694455.1). Taxonomy (NCBI): domain Bacteria; kingdom Pseudomonadati; phylum Planctomycetota; class Planctomycetia; order Pirellulales; species Pirellulales bacterium. The sequence continues at coordinate 1,786 of JAIBBY010000031.1, read as the reverse complement.
GTTGTTTTATCAGGCGGTGAGTTATCACCGGCTCTTGGATCAGGAGCAGGGTCTGAGTGTCCTCAAGCGATTGCAGCACGACGTGGCGGACAGCCCCGAGCGCTATCTGGCGGTGGCCACGTTGATGCAAAGTGACCTCGAAGCCCTGGAGGAGGAATCGCTCGATCATATTTCGCGTCGGATGGACGATATTCGCCGCCGGCTCGACCTGGGACGCGCGGGACCAAAGACGCGCGAGGTCGAAGACGGGGTGATCGCTTCGCTCGACAAGATGATCGAGGAGATGGAGCAGCAACAGCAACAACAGCAGCAGCAACAACACAGCGGAGGAGGATCGAACACACCTGCTATGCCGATGCCCGACAGCCGCATTGCCGGGGGCGCTGGCCCCGGCGAGACGAAGCGCCGCGATCTGGGCGACACGTCAGGCTGGGGAGCGTTGCCCCCCAAAGAACGTGAGGCGGCGTTGCAGCAAATCGGCAAGGATTTTCCCTCGCATTATCGCGACGTAGTGGAGGAGTATTTCCGCCGCTTGGCCAGTCAACGCCCTGCCGGCGCCGGAGAATAACGCATGTTGTCACTGCTGTTGATTTCGATCGTCGCCGCGACGAACTGGGAAGTGGAGTTGCAGACCGTGGATGGCCGCGCGGTGCGCGGCGCTGTGGAGCGGATCGGCGCGACGGAACTGGTCGTGCGGACCGTCGACGCGACGGTGACGCTGCCCGCTGCTGACTTGCTGCAATTAGCGCCGGCAAGCGGCGTGCAGGCGGCCAAGAATCATGATGCGAAGTTCGTGGTCGAGCTAGCAGGCGGCAGCCGCTTGCGGGCCGCTGGCTATTTGGTGGACGGCGATGCGGCGCAAGTGGAGTTAAAGGATGCGCCGCCGCTCAAGGCCGCGGTCCGTAGCGTCCAGTCGGTGTATGACGCCGATGCCACTGAGGCCGAGTTGCAACAATGGCGCAAAATCAATGAGGGAGAGGCCGTCGCCGATGTGCTGGTGGTGCGTAAAAAGGACGCGCTCGATTTTCTTGAAGGCGTGCTGCACCGCGTAACCGGGGAGCATGTCGAATTCGAGGTGGATGGCGAAACAATCCCCGTGAAATGGAGCAAGGTGTTTGGCTTTGTATATCAACCGCGCGCGCGGGACATCCCCGCAGCGAGCTGCCGCATCTTTGCTAGTGGCGGCGCGGAGTTCGCCGCGCGCGAGTTGCAATTGGCGGGCGACGCGCTGCAAGTGGTCCTGACCACAGGCGACGCCATGTCGATTCCGCTTGGACGAGTCGAGCGTATCGACTTCTCGCACGGCAAGGTGCTTTACCTCAGCGACTTGGATTGGGATGCGAAGCAATCGGAGCGTCAATCATTTTTTGGCGCGACGACGCCAATCGATGCGCCTCATGATCTGTTTACGCCGCAGCGCGACCGCGCGCTGGATGGCGGCGAACTACTGTTAGCCGGCAAATCGCATGCGCGTGGCGTTGCGCTGCACAGCCGCACGCGGTTGGTTTATCGCCTGCCGGATGGATACCAGCGATTCACCGCGCTAGCGGGCATCGACGATCGCATGGATCGGCGGGGGGATGTCGTCGTGGCGATTGAAGGCGATGGCCGCCGGTTGCTGCAGTTCGAAGCGCGCGGCGGGCAGCCGCCGACGCCGATCGACCTGGACATCACCGGCGTGCAGCGGTTGGCCATTGTGGTCGACTTTGGCGAGAATCAGGACGTGGCCGATCATCTCAATCTTTGCGAGGCCAAGTTGATGCGATGAAGCACATGCTCTTGTGGT
>JAIBBY010000030.1 GCA_019694455.1 Pirellulales bacterium | reverse complement strand
CCAAGCAAGAACACGAAGACCTGAAGCGCAAACATCAAATGGCGCTCGACGACTTGCGCGCGCAGCGCGCCAAGATCGCCGACTTGGAAAAACGAGGCCCTGCCGCGGCGCCGGCCGCCGCGGGAGCGAACCTCGACTGGGAGGCGCGCAAGCGCATGCTGCTGGCCGCGCTGGAGGCCGACGAGGCGGGCGAGACGCCGCTGGCGGGAGACGATCGGCGCCGCATCGAAGAGGCCATTCGAGGCGCCGAGCAGATCGCCGCCGAGAAGGATCGCGAGATCGCCGAGCTACAACAATTGCTCGATCAGCAATCGGGACAGATCGGCGGGCTGGCGGTTGGCGCCGCCGCCATCGCGCAATTGGTGGACAACGACGCGATCATTCTGGAAGAGCGCGAAAAGCTGTCCCGACTACAGGCCGAATGGGAAGGCAAGCTGCGCGAGGCGGAGGTCGATCTGTCGGTCGAACGCGCGCGGATCGCGCGGCAGCGCGCCGAGATCGAAGACAAGCTGCGCGAGATTCAACAACACGCCGCCGACACGCATGCCACCACCGGCACGAGCAGCGAACCACGGCCGCCGAGCAAACCGGCGCGCGGCCGCTGGCTGGCCCGCTTGGGACTCAAGGAAGAGGACGAAGCGTAGACGAAGCCTGACAGCCGGCCACTCGTAGCCTGGGGAAGCAAGCCATCGTGGCTTTCTTCCCACTCGCCGCGAACGCAGCTATGCTGCCGCAGCTCGCAAATTCACGGCGCATATCGCGATTTTGTGAATTGCCTCCTGCAATTCACGCAGCCCGGCGAATCCTTCCCCGGACTGCTATAGGGGGACCGACAGCTCGTTGTTCGTTCTGCGCTGCCTTGCCGGGCGCAGCGTCACTCGCCGCCGTTGTCGTCCGACTCGTCGACTGGCTGGCTGGCGACGCTCAGGTCTTCGTGCGGATCAACGGCCCGATAGAAGCCGAACATCATTTCTTCCCAGGTCTGATCGCCAAACCGGACCGTGGCGGTGGGATCGGGATTGGCCAAGTTCTCCGCCGAGTTGTCGAAACTCGCCATGCAGTGCAACCGACTCCCCTTGGGCGCCAACTTGGGCTCGGAGAAGATGTAGTTCAACTGCCAGTTGAAGTCCCAGCGTGGCACGTCGAGCAAAATCTCGCGGTGGCCATCGGCGTATTCCAACTCGTAGCGGAAGCTCTTGCCGCGCAGGTGCAAGTGGGGCGTGAGCGAATACAACAGCGTGTCGCGCGTGAAGCGCTTGTCCGCCGCCACGCGATAGTCGTCGTCTCCCGGCGGAATGGCGAACGACAGCGTGCCGCAAATGCCGCCGTGCATCTTGCGCTTCACCGCTTTCGCGTCGACGAACTTGACGCCAATGCAACTGCGGTCTTCGCGCGGCGTGCCGTTGGGCGTGTAGTGCATTTGAAAGCGCAACTTCGAGCCGGCGGGCACGAACATCGCCGTTCCCTCGGGGCAGATGTCGGCCTGGTTGCCGGGGGCGTAGCCACCTAGGCCGCTGCCGTTGCGAAAGTTGCTGTCCTGGCCATCCTTGACGACGAACACGATGATGTGATGCACCACGGCGCGGTCGCCGGGCCGGCACTCCGACGCGCTGACCCACTTGTCTTCGGTCCAGCCCGGATCGACGGTGAAGTACGTGTACTCGACCACCCCTTCGGCCGGCACCGGATAGGCCTCGTCGGCCATGTAGATCACCTGGTCGGGCTTGCCGATCTGCCAACCTTCGACAAACTGCCGCGGCTCGGGCAGATCGCTGGCGTCTCCTTGCGGACAGCCATTGGCCACCCAGGTGTTGATGGCCTGCTTCTCGTCGTCGGTCAGGCGCGCGTCGTTCGAGAAATTGCCGTGCGCCGGGTTGGCGAACCAGGGGGGCATGCGGCCGTCGCTGGTCACTTCTTGAATCATGTCGGCCCAGCCAACCACCTCGTCAAACGAGGTAAGCGCGAAGGGAGCCACTTCGCCCGGTCGGTGACACTCGACGCAACGCTTTTGCAGGATGCGGGCGATTTGATTGGAGTAGGTGACATCGCCATGCGGAGTCGCCTTTTTCACGCGGCCAATCAGGCAGCCATCGGCCTTGGTGATCGGCTGCGACACTTCTTTGCCCGCCAACAGCTCGCTGACCGCTTCGGCCAGGTCGCGCCGCGCCAGTCGCGGCCGGGCGTAGCCGGCGCCGGTTTGAAAGCCATATTGATCGTCGATCCGGCCCCAATAGCGCACCACGCGATCGCGGTCGAGCACAAACACCTCCGGCGTGCGCTGCGCGCCGAGGCGATCGGCCAATTCGTTGTTGAGATCTTTGATGACCGGAAACTGCAGTTTGTAACTGCGAGCGAACTGACCGATTTCGGAAACAGAATCTTGCGTGTTGGAGCAAACGGCGACGAAGGCGGCGCCCTGCGAGCCAAACTCGGCGCTCATCTCCTGCAACCGCGGGGCGTAGATTCTGGCCAGCGGACATTCGGTGCCCATAAACGCCAGCACCAGCACGGGGCTCTTTTCGAACTCGGCCAGCGTGCGCTGATTGCCGTGCCAATCGGGCAGGGAGAAGGAGTCGAGCTTTTTGCCAAGCGGCGATTCATCGGCGGCCTGGGCCACGGCCACGAACAGGCAAAACGCGAGCAAAGCTGACGAGCGGCAAACGATTTTCACAAAAGCACCTATCGCATCCTGGGAGCTTGTTGAGGGAGTCGCTGCGTGGCTGCTCCCGATTATAGTCGTTTTTGTTTGTGCGCTAATAGTATTCGGCATTTTGCCGCTCATTATTCGCACGCGAAGCGTCTCCCACAATTGCCGGTCTGGATCGGCATCGGGACAAGTCCGCCGGTAGTACTCATCGGCGTATTTTTGGGGAGTGAAGCGCTCTAGGTCGATTACGGCCGCTCGGTCTAGAATCTGGCCGAAATCGTGCTGGGCAAGCTCGCCAGTTTCGGCAATTTGACAGGAGGTCGAGGCGCCACTCATGGAAGAATATTCCACACGCAGCCGGTTCCGACGCAGAAGGCGCAACCACGCCCCCCCCTATCGGGCGATCGAAGACGATGGCTACGAAATGCCGCGCCGGCGCCGCGGACGCGGAATGATTCCATTGGCGATCCTGGGGCTGGGCATTTGGTTCGCGCCGTGGATCGCAGCCAAGACGCCGCTGGCCGACTGGGCTGTGCAAAACGCCTTGGCCGATGTGCGCGGCCGTGCCCGCATTCAAAGCGTTTCGCTCGGTTGGCTGTCGCCGATCGTGGCCGAAGGGGTGGAACTGCGCGACCGGCAGGACGAGACGCTCATCAAGATTCCGCGCGTCACCATCAACAAGCGCCTGTACGCGTGGCTCACCAATCGCAGCGATCTGGGGGCGATCCGACTGGAAGACCCGCAATTCCAGGTGGCGTTTGACAAAGACACGACCAATCTCGAACAGGCCTTTGCCGCCTGGCTCAAGTCCGATCCCAACGAGCCCGCCAAGCCGCTGCTCGAAGCGATCCGCGCGGCGGGCGTTCATTCGTTCGATGTGGAGATTGTCGACGGCACGGCGACGCTCGTCGACACCCTGACCAAGCGCACCTGCCGGCTCGATTCGCTCGCCGCGTCGGCGCGCATGACCTCGCCCGACGACGGACTGCGGGCCCGCATGAAAGGGGTGGCGCAGCAAGACAGCAGCGTCTCGGGCTTTGAGGGGGGGCTGGAGATATTGCCGAGCGAAGGGGAGCCTGGCGCGGGAGTCAACCGCGCATCGCTCAAGAGCGAGGCGTTTCCGCTCTGGGTGGCGGCGGCCGCGATGCGGCGCGTTGATCCCGGCTTGCAACTGGATGGACACCTGGTGTCGGACGTTCACGCCGAATGGCGCACGGGCAAGCAGGGTGTGACTACGGCCACCCTCAAGGCCGATGTTGCCGCTAAGGATCTGTTCGCCGCGTCGGATTGGATCCAAGGGGACCAGCTTCGCCTAGCCGAGGCGCGAATGCCGGTGGAGCTCACCTGGAAAGATCAACAGCTTCAGGTCAGTCAGGCGCGGTTCGACTCCGAACTGGGACAACTGGCGTTCAACGGCACGGTCGATCTATCGCAAGGCTGGGCTCATGCGCTGCGCGCCAAACCGTATCAGCTTACCGGGCGCGTCGATCTGACGCGGGTGGCCGCCATGTTGCCGCGCACGGTGCGCGTGCGCGAGAACACGCAGATCACCTCGGGGGAGGTGGACATCAATATTCAGGCGCGGCAGCAGCGCGCCGGACTCGGCTGGCAGGGACGCATCGAAACCACGCGCCTGGAGGCGCAGTCGGGCGACCAGCGTCTGAGTTGGAACAAGCCGGTGCTGATCAGCTTCGACGCGCGGGAAACGGCCGAAGGCATCGTGGTCGATCGGATTTATGGCGAGGCCGATTTTCTGGAACTGCAAGGCGAAGCGCGCGCGGCCGATGGACACCTGACGGCGTCGTTCGATCTCGATCGGCTGGCGCGTGAGCTGAGCCGCTTTGTCGATTTGGGCACGCTCGAACTGGGGGGCAGCGGCTCGGCCTACCTCGCCTGGCAGCGCAAAGAGGGGGGCCGCCTGGAGGCCACCGGCGAACTGGAGGCGCGCGACTTTCGCCTGTCGCGCCCCGGCGCGCGGCCGTGGGTTGATCCGGAACTTTCGGTGAGCGCCGACCTGGTGGCCTACACCGACGGCGTGAAACTCGAACGCATCGACAAGGCCGAGGCGGTGGTCACCGCCGGCGGCGACGTGCTCAAGGCCCGGCTGCAACAGCCAGTGGTCGAGTTCGAGAAAGGGGGCATTGTGCCGATCTCGCTGGCGCTGCGCGGAGAACTGGCGCGCTGGGCGCCGCGGGCAGAGCCGTTTGTCGGCTCGTACCCCGAGTATCAGCTTTCGGGCGACTGCGACCTGAACGCCGATATTGTCTATTCGAGCTCGTTCGCGCAGGTCGAGCCGATCCAGATGCGGGCGACGAATTTTCAATTGCTGGGTCCGACGGTCAACATCTCGGAACCGACGGTCGACATGACCGCCAGCGCCAAGTGGGACTCCGCCGAGAGTCGGCTGGAAGTGGCCAACGCGCATTGGTCGTCGCCGGCGCTGGTGGCCGACGCGCAGAATGTGCTCGTCATCGCCGATCCGCAGCGTCCTTGGGAAATGCGGGGAGCGCTGCGTTACTCTGGCGACGCCGCCAAGTTGTGGCGCTGGCTGGGCGACGCCAGCGCGCCCAGCGCCTGGCAACTCGCCGGACGCGTGCAGGGCCAAGCTGATGTGCGTCAAACGGGGGACATGACCCTGGCCACCATCGACAGCCGCATCGACCAGTTCACGGCCGTCTGGGGAGAACATCGCTGGCAGGAGCCGCAGTTGCGGCTGGTCAGTCATGTGGAGCACGACGGCGGCCGCCAGGCGATCAAGCTGACCGACTTCAATCTTGTTTCGCAAGCGCTCTCCTGCTCGGCGGCGGGCGACATCCGCGACCTGTCGGGCGAGCGCGAGTTGCGTTTGAACGGCCGCGTGCGCTACGACCTGTCGAAGCTACAACCAGTTTGGCAACAGTTCACCGGCGATGGCCTGCGCTTGACAGGATCCGACGAACGCGAGTTCTCGCTGCGCGGCCCGTTGGGAGCGCTCGCCAGCGCGGCGGCCACGCCCAACGCGCAAGGATTGGTGCCGGTGCGTCGACAACCGGCCACGCCCGAGGGCAACTGGCTCGCGCGTTTGGAAGGACGGGCGGAGCTGGGCTGGCGGCAGGGAGACTTGTATGGCTTTGCCTTGGGCGCCGGCGATCTGCGGGCCGCGCTGTCGCGCGGGTTTGTGTCGTTTGATCCCATCGAGGTTGTGGCCTCGCAGGGTCGGCTGCGCGTGGCGCCGTCGATCCGGCTGAGCCCCGACCCGATGGAGTTGACCGTGGCGCCGGGCCGGGTGGCCGAACAAGTGATGATTACCCCGGAGATGTGCGATCGCGCGCTCAAGTTCATCGCGCCGGTGCTAGCCGGCGTGACCGAGGCGCAAGGCAAATTTTCGGTCGACGTCGAGGGTTGTCACTTGCCGCTGGCCGATCCCAAGTCGGGCGACCTGGGGGGCAAGATGACGGTGCATTCGGTCGAGGTGGGGCCGGGCCCCTTGGTGCAAGAATTGGCGGTGCTGTTGAATCGCGCGTCGCCGGCGCGGCTGTCGCGCGAGTCGGTGGTCGAGTTCCGCATGGTGAAGGGACGTGTGTATCACCGCGGCTTGCAACTGGTCTTCCCCGACTTCACGCTGCGCACCTATGGCTCGGTGGGCCTGGACGAAACAGTGGCGATCATGGCCGAGTTGCCGGTGCCGCCAAAATGGATTGGCAAGAACCCGCTGGGCGACGCGCTCAAGAACCAGACCATCCAACTGCCGATCGGCGGCACGCTGCGCGCGCCCAAGATCGACCAGCAAGCGATGCAGCAGACGAGCGCGCAGTTTTTGCGCAACACGGCCACCAACGCCATTCAGCAGCAACTGTTCAAAGAAGTGGATCGCCTGCTCGGTCAGCCGCGCTAGCCTGGCTGGCGCTCGGTCGGTCTCACGCTTTGCCGGCCGATGCTGTGGTACACAAAGCCATCCTCGGCCATTTGCTCTGGCTCGTACAGGTTGCGGCCGTCGAAGATCACCGGCGCGCGCATGCGGGCGCGCATGGCGTCGAAGTCGGGATTTCGGAACTCCTCCCACTCGGTCATGATCACCAGCGCGTCGGCGCCGTCGAGCGCGTCGTACGGTTGATCGGCGTAGCGCAGTCGGTCGCCATGCTCGGCGCGCACGTTGTTCATGGCCTCGGGGTCGTGGACGCTCACCGTGGCGCCGGCGGCCAGCAGCCGCTCAATCAGTTCCAGCGCCGGCGCCTCGCGAATGTCGTCGGTGCGGGGTTTGAACGACAGGCCCCAGACGGCGATCGACTTGCCGCGCGCGCTGCCGCCAAAGTGGTTTTCGATCTTCGGCAAGAGCACGCTCTTTTGCCGAATGTTCACGGCGTCAACCGACTTCAAGATGTCTGGCTCGACGCCGCAGGCGCGGGCCGTGGCCATCAGCGCGCGGACATCCTTGGGAAAGCAACTGCCGCCGTAGCCCACGCCCGGAAACAAGAACGCGAAGCCGATGCGCTGATCGTGGCCGATGCCGCGGCGCACTTCGTTGATGTCGGCGTGCGTGCGCTCGCAGAGGTTGGCCACCTCGTTGATGAAACTGATCTTGGTCGCCAACAGCGCGTTGGCCACGTATTTGGTCATCTCGGCGCTCTCGGGCGACATGACCAGAAAGGGGCGCTCGGTGCGCAGAAAGGGGCGGTACAACTCGTGCAGCACCTCGGCGTCGGCCTCGCTGCGCACGCCAACCACCACGCGATCGGGCTTTTTGAAGTCCTCGAGCGCGGCGCCTTCTTTCAAGAACTCGGGGTTGCTCGCCACGCGGCAATCGCGGCCGGCGCGCTGGAGCAGTCGCTGGTGCACCTGCGTGTTGGTGCCGACCGGCACGGTGCTCTTGACGATCAAGATTGCGTCGTCGCGCAGATGGGGGGCCAAGGCGTCGACCACCGCCCACAGGCTGGAGAGGTCGGCCGAGCCGTCGTCGGCCTGCGGCGTGCCAACCGCCAGAAACACCAGATCGGCAGGGCGGACCGCGGCGGCCAGATCGGTGGTGAAGAGCAACCGTTTGGCCCGCGCGTTGCGCCCCACGAGCTCGGCCAGTCCCGGCTCGTAGATGGGTATCTCGCCGCGGCGCAGGCGCTCGACCTTGGCGCTATCGATATCGACGCAGACGACATCGTTGCCGCTGTCGGCCAGGCAAGTGCCCGTCACCAGTCCCACGTATCCGGTACCCACCACGGCGATTTTCAAATCTCTCTCCTTGTTGCGGTCATTGTGGCGGCGCGCTGGCGCCAGTCGTTCCAAGTGTCGGCCACCGTCTGACGCCAGTCGATGACGGGCGTCCAACCGGTCGCGACGCGAAGCCGCGCCACATCGGCCACCGGGTCTTGCCGGGCGTCGTCGTAGCGCTGCTCGAACGGCCGCGCGGGATCGGCTAGGCGTCGCAGTTCTGCGAACACCTCGCCGCTGGCGATGGTCCGGCCCGAGCCGACATTGTAAACCATGCCCGCCACGCCGTGTGCTGCCAGCAGTCGATACGCCCGGACCACGTCGCGCACGTCCGACAGGTCGAGCCCGGCGTGCAGCCGTTGCACGCGGACTGGGCCACTCTCCAGCGCGAACTGGGCCGCCCACTCGGCCAACATCAGCCGCGCGCTTTGGCGCGGCCCCGCATGCTGAAACGCGCGGGCGATGATGACCGGCAGACCTTGCTCGCCGGCCGCCAGCGCCAGACTTTCGGCGGCGAGCTTGGTGATGCCGTAACCGCGCGTGGGGCGCGGCGCGGAGTTTTCGGCCACTGTCGGCGACTCGGCCGATATCGGGCCATAGACCTGACTGCTGCTGACCAACACCAGCCGGGGGGGCCGCGCCAGGCCCAGACATAGCGCGATGACGTGCCGCGTCCCTTCGACGTTGACGCGCCAGGCTTCGGCGGTGGGCTCCGCGTCGCCGCAATCGGCCGGCACACTCATCGCCGCCAGATGGTAAACGCAATCGGGGGCGAACCGCTCCACCTCCGCACGGCAGTCGGCAGACGGCGGTTCGGAAATGTCCCAGCTGACGAGCGGCAAGCCGGCGAGCCGCGCGGGAGATGGCGATGGCCACGCTGCCTGACGCGCGACGCCTAGCACCAGATCGCCGCAGTCGAGCAAATGTTCGGCGAGATGCCCGCCGGCGAAACCCGTGATTCCGGTGACGAGCGCTTTCACGGCGCCTTTCTGCTGGCCAAGGGCGCTATTTATTTGGGGACCGAATCGAGAGGGGCTGCTTCCGTCTCGCGGCGCACCCGCTCCAGATCGGCGTCGACCATCATGCGGATCAGCGCGTCGAAGCCGACCTCGGGCTCCCAGCCGAGTTGCGCGCGCGCCTTGCTGGCGTCGCCGCACAAGGTATTCACCTCGGCGGGTCGCAACAGCGCGGGGTCGATCTCCACATGGTCGTCGGCGTTGAGTCCGGCGTGCGCGAAGGCCAGATCCAACAATTGCCGCACCGAGTGCTTGGCGCCGGTGGCGATCACAAAATCGTCGGGCTCGTCTTGTTGCAGCATGAGCCACATGGCTCGCACGTAGTCGCCGGCGTAGCCCCAATCGCGCTGCGCGTCGAGATTGCCCATGGGCAGCTTTTGTTGCAGCCCCAGCTTGATGCGCGCGACGCCATCGGTGACCTTGCGGCTGACGAACTCCTTGCCGCGGCGCGGCGACTCGTGGTTGAACAAGATGCCGGAGCAGGCGAACAGCCCGTAGCTTTCGCGGTAGTTGACGGTGATCCAATGACCGTACACCTTGGCGACGCCGTAGGGGCTGCGCGGCCAAAAGGTGGTTTCTTCGTTTTGCGGCTCGGTGCGCACGCGGCCGAACATTTCGCTGGAGCTGGCCTGATAAAAGCGAATGGCCGGGTCGACCAGGCGAATTGCCTCCAGCAACCGCGTGACGCCGAGCGCCGTGAACTCGCTGGTGAGCAAGGGCTGCGTCCAACTGGCGGGCACAAAGCTCTGCGCGCCGAGGTTGTAAATTTCGCGCGGGCGCGTGTTCTCGACCAGCCGAATGAGCGAAAGCTGGTCGAGCAGGTCCCCTTGATGCAAGGTGACGCGGTGGCGAATGTGCGCGATGCGATCAAAGTTTTCTGAGCTGGCGCGGCGCACCATGCCATGCACCTCGTAACCGCGCGCGAGCAGAAACTCGGCCAGGTACGAGCCATCTTGGCCAGTGATGCCGGTGATGAGCGCTTTTTGCATGCCGGGTCGCGGTGGTGCAAGATGACGGTTAGCAGCCTGGGGAAGAAAGCCGTCGTGGCTTTTTTCCCACTCGCCGCGAGCGCAGCTACGCTGCTGCGGCTCGCAAAATCACGCAGCCCGGCGAATCCCTCCCCGGTCTGTTAGGCGTCTTGATCGCCTTCGGGTTCAGTATCGACATCTGGTTCGGCATCAGGCACGAAATCGGCCGGCGGTTTGCTGGCGACGGGAGGGGGCGCCGAACCGGCCGCGGGCGCTTCTTCGTCGGCCGAGTCTTCGCGCGGCACGCGGACCACGGCGGTCAGGGCGTCTTCTTCGTCGAGACTCATGATCCGCACGCCTTGGGTGTTGCGGCCGATGACGCCGATGCCGGCCACCGGGATGCGCTGCAACTTGCCGCCAGTGGTGATCATCATCACTTCGTCTTCGTTGGTCACGGAGGTCACGCCCACAACCGGGCCGTTGCGCTTGGTGGTCTTGATGTCGCGCACTCCCTTGCCGCCGCGGCGCTGCGTGCGGTAGCGGCGACCGGAAGAATCGGCGCCGTCGCCGTTTTCTTCCGACTCTTCGACTTCGGCCTCGGTGTCGGCATCGGCCTCCGGCAGGTCGTCGGCCAGTTCTCCGGTGTCGGCGGTGGCGGTGTTGGGGCCAAAGCTGGTGCGCTTGCCATAGCCGTTGGCGCAGGCGGTGAGCATGGTCGCCTCGGGATCGGCAACCACCATGCCGACCACGGTGTCTCCCTTGCCGAGCTTGATGCCGCGGACGCCGGTGGTGTTGCGCCCCATCGGTCGGGCGTCGGCCTCGCTGAAGCGGATCGCCATGCCGTTGGCGGTGGCCAGCACCACCTCGTCGCCCGGCCGGGTGATGACCACGTCGACCAGTTCGTCTCCTTCGCGCAGCTTGATGGCGATGATGCCGCCGCGCTGCGGTCGGCTGTAGGCGTCGAGCGGGGTCTTTTTGACAATGCCGCTGCTGGTGGCCATGAGCAGACCGCAGCCGGGCTCGTTAAAGTCGCGCACGGCGCGGCAATCGGCCACTTGCTCCCCTTCGGCGAAGTTGAGCAGGTTGACGATGGCGCGGCCGCGGCTGTCGCGGTTCATTTGCGGCAAGTCGAAGACTTTTTGCCAGTACACCTTGCCGAAGTTGGTGAAGAACAACAGATAGTCGTGCGTGCTGGCCACGAACAGATGGCGAATCGGATCTTCCTCGTCGACCTTGGCGCCCTTGAGACCCTTGCCGCCGCGCCTTTGCGCCCGATAGACGCTGGCCGGGGTGCGCTTGATGAACCCCAGATTGCTGATGGTCACCACCATTGACTCTTCGGTGATCAGATCGGCGATGTCGATCGAGCCGATTTCCTCGCCGCTGATTTCGGTGCGGCGGGCGTCGCCGCTTTTGCGCTTCAGCTCCAGGCAGTCGGCCCGCACGATCGCCAGAATGTTGCTCTCATCCGACAAAATGTGGTTGTATTCGTTGATTTCGTTGAGCAACTCGCGATACTCGCCGCCCAGCTTTTCTTGCTCCAGGTTGACCAACTGGCCGAGGGTCATGCGCAAGATCGCGTCGGACTGCACCGCCGTCAGGGTGTACCCCTCGCGCACGCCGCGCTCGCTTTGGAACACGGCAAAACCGTCGTCGCCGAGCGCGCGGCGCATCAGCGCGGCGGGGCACTCGATGCCCATTAAGCGCGCCTTGGCCTCGGCCTGGGTTTGCGAGGTGCGGATGGTGCGGATCACCTCATCAATGTTGGCGTGGGCCAACAATAGGCCCTCGACCGTGTGCTTGCGCTGCCGCGCCTTGGCCAGCAAGAACTGGGTGCGGCGGCGAATGACGGTCACCCGGTGCCGGATGAACTCGGCCAGCACTTCTTTCAGGTTGAGGGTGCGCGGCTTGTTGTCGACCAGCGCCAACATGATGAGCGAAAACGACTCTTGCAGCGGCGAGAACTCGTAAAGCTGATTCAGCACCACGTCGGCGTCGGCGTCGCGCTTCAGTTCCAGGATCAACCGCACCGGCTCCTTCAGGTCGCTCTCGTTGCGGATGTTGGAGATGCCTTTGATCTTGTCTTCGTTCACCAGTTGCGCGATCCGCTCTTCCACGCGATCGCGCGCCTGCTGAAAGGGGATTTCGCGGACCACGATCCGCTTGCGCCCCTTGCCATGATCCTCAATGTCGCAGCGGGCGCGCACCACCACGTTGCCGCGCCCCGTGTGGTAGCCCCGGCGAATGCCGACGCGCCCGCAGATGATGCCGCCGGTGGGAAAGTCGGGGCCCGGGATGATCTCCATCAGTTCGTCGATCGACACATCGGGATCGTCGATCAGGCGCACCAGGCCTTCGCACACCTCGCCCAGATTGTGCGGCGGGATCGAGGTGGCCATGCCGACCGCGATGCCGTTGGCGCCGTTGACCAGCATGTTCGGAAATTTGGCGGGCAGCACCGTGGGTTCGGTGCGGCGCTCGTCGTAGGTGGGCACAAAATCGACGGTGTCGAGCTTGAGATCGTCGAGCATCAAGGTGGCGAAGTTCGACATCCGCGCTTCGGTGTACCGCATGGCCGCGGGGGGCAGGCCGGCGATCGAGCCAAAGTTGCCTTGCTTGTCGATCAGCACATAGCGCATGTTCCACTCTTGCGCCATGCGAACCAGCGTGGGATAGATCACGCTTTCGCCGTGCGGATGATAGTTGCCGCTGGTGTCGCCCGAGATCTTGGCGCACTTCACGCGGCTGGCGCCGGGGGTCAGGTTCAGGTCGTTCATGGCGACCAGAATGCGCCGCTGCGACGGCTTCAGCCCGTCGCGCACGTCGGGCAGGGCGCGGCTGACGATCACGCTCATGGCGTACGTCAGATAGCTGTCTTTCAGTTCGTCCTCGATCGGGAGGTTCAGCAGCCTACCTTCGGGGGGCAGCGGTTCTCCGCTGGCGTCGGGAGTGAGTTCATCCTCTGGTTCGTCGTTGTCGGTCGACAATCGCTCGCCCTTTCCATTGGCCTGTCCAACGCGCTAGCGCCGCGCTGCGGGTTGCGGCAGAAGTTCGCTTGAACAAAGAACTTAACTGCACGCGCCTAGAACCGATTCGCAAGCCTTGAGCATAGCGGATTTTGGCGAGATTCTCAACGCCTTGACGGCCGGCGCGCGGCGGCATAAACCCCGCCGCCAAGGGTATTTACGAGCGACCTTTTCGAGGGCGCGGCGCCGAGCAGAAAGCCGGTCAAATCGGGGCGACAATTCGCCAGCCGACTATTGATAGGTCGACCACAGAATGCCCATCAGCACCGTGGCCACCAACACCGCCGCCAGCGCAATGCTGAGCATCACGGTGTAGATGTCGGGGCGCGCTTTAGGCACGTAGATGCCGGGCGACTTTTCAGAATCGGGTTGCGACACGATCTTCCTTCTGAATGGCGCCCTTGCGGAACTCCGGCAGAATCTTGGCCACCGCCCGATCGGGTTCGGTGGTGATCACCTCGACGCGCCCCAGATACTTGCTGTTGGTGGGGCTGGCCCGGTAGACCTCCAGCTTATGACCGTTGCGCAGGCCGTCGTCGGAGCCGAGCGAGATTTCGATCAGGCCCTGGCCGCTGACGGCGGTCACCAGGCCATCGACCTTGGGCGGCTGGCCATCGACCGGATCGTGCGGATTGATGTCGTTGACATCGAGCAACTTGGTGAGGTGCTTGGCCTGATCGACCAACTGCAGGTTGCGGTTCTTCAAGGTCTCCAACTGGCCTTGCGCCTGATGAAGCTGATCGGTGATTTTGACCAACTCGCCGAAGTTCTGTTCTTTCTCTTGCTGAATGGTGGCCAGCGTGCCGCGGAGCTTGGTCAACTCGTCGGTGATGCCTTTCATGTTGTTCTGCACCGCCTCGGTCTGCGCGATGAGCTGGCGATTCTGCTCGACCAGTCCGGCGTGCGCCTGCTCGCGCTCCAGGTACTCGCGGCGCAGATTCTCGCGTTCGGTCTCTAGCGCGGCGACACGTTTGACCTTTTCCGCCTTTTCGTTGTCGATGTTCTTGTTCAGGTTGTCGATCTGCGCTTGCAGTTCTTGCCCTTGCGCCTGCGCCTGCGTCAACTGCGTTTGCAACTGATCGGCCTTCTCCTTCCAGTTCTTCTGGTTGGAGTAGACGGCCACCGACGACGCCAAAAAGAAGATGCTCATCACCAGGATGAGCACGACTAGCGCCTTGCCGAACACGTTCATCGGGCAACCTCAAAGTTGACGGCAGACAGTTGTGGACACGGCAGGCGCATCGCGCACTGCGAGCCAAGCGGGCAGGGCGGCAAACCGCAATGGCCACCATTACCCAAGACTAAACAGAGACGGGAGATACGTCCAGCAAATTGATGCTTCTAGTCTACGCTGGCCGCAGGACGCATTCAACGAACGAGCCGGCGCGAACCCGCCCGCAAAGCTCGCGCAAGTTCGGCCTCTAACGGCCGTTACGGACAAGGCGGGCGCGCCAGCCGCTATTGGCGGCGCCGCCGGCCGGACAGTCGCTACGACCGGCGCTGGACTGCCGGCAGCCGGGACCATCGTCGCGGCCACAGCGCAGCGGCGGCGATGCCCAGCGAGGCCGCCAGACAGAGCCCGGCGAACAGGTCGCCCCACTGGTCGTAGGGGCTTTGGCGACCGTCGCGTCCCACATCGGCCATCACCACAGCCGGTTGGTGGCGGGGCCCGCGTGCGCGAATCTGGCCAGTCGGAGCGACCCAGGCCGAAAAGCCGGTGTTGGCCGCGATCAAGAACGGCTTGCGCAGCTCCACCGCCCGAAACACCGCGCAGTTCAAATGCAAGTCGAGTTCGCTGGAGCCGCGAAACCAACCGTCGTTGGTCAAGTTCACCAGCACGTCTGGCTCGCTGCCCGCGGCGCGCAACTGGCGCACCTGCGAGCGAACCAGATGCGGCAAGAAGTTCTCAAAGCAGATGTTCGGCGCCAGCCGCAAGCCACCGACCGCGAACACCGCTGGCCCGGCGCCGGGCGTGAGCGCGGCGGCAACGGGCGTGATCTCGTAAAGCCACGGCAGCCATTGCCCCAGCGGAATGTATTCTCCAAACATCACCGGGTGCATCTTGGCATACATGCCGGCGACCTGTCCCTGGCGGTCGACATGCAGCGCGGTGTTGAAGTGCTCCACTTTGCGATGAACCAGATGCTGCCGGTCGATGCCGAGTATCTGAGCGACCCCCAGATCGCGCGTCATGCCGCCGATGAATTGCCGGTTGCGTCGCGCCGCCAGGCGCGCGTCGTCGGCGGTCCACTCGGCGTCGACGGGTGGAGCAAAGTCGTCGCCAAAGGTGATCAGCGGTTCGCGGAACATCGTCTCGGGCCAGATCATCAGATCGAGATCGGCGTGTTGGCGCTTCGCCTGGCGGCACAGCGCCAGGTAATGGTCGTACACGACAAACCGCTGATTCGGATCGACCTTGACCTGCGTATCGATCGAACCTTGGATCAGCGCCACCTTGAGCCGCGGCCCGGCCGGCGGTTGATACGACAAGCGCCAGGTTCCGTAGCCGCAAGCGAGCGCGACGACCAGGCTGGCCCCCACCAGTGGCAACCAGCGTGCGGCGGGCCACGATGCGGCAGTACGGCGCGCGGTTGTACGGCGCGCGGCGAACAGCGCGCCGTCAAGCGCCGCGGCGCCGAGCATGACCAAAAAGCTCACGCCGTAGGCGCCGGCGAAATCGGCCACCTGAATCAGCGCCAGCCAACGATATTGCGTATGCCCTAAGCTGGCGCCGGTGTAGCCGGTGAGCAGATGCCCCCGCAGCAGTTCCAGACCGGTCCAGACGACGGGCGCGGCGAGCCAGAGGGGCCAGCGGTGGCGCCAGACGGCAGCGCGGACCAGCGCGACGAACGCCGGGATATAAAAGGCAAAATAAAACGACGCCGCCAGCCAGCCAATGCTCGTGGCCGGATGCGGATAGCGCAGCCAGTGCAGCGTGAGCATCCAAAACACAAAGCCAGAAAACCAAATCGCTGTGTATGGTCGTCGGCCAGACAAGGTTGGCCGCTGGCAGAGCCACAACCAACCCAAGGGCGCGACCCAGGCCAGCGGCCACAGATCGAGCGGTGGAAACGCTGCCCATAGAGAAATGGCCGAACCGAGCGCGGCCAGGAGCGTGGCGCGACGAGCGCCGGCAGGCTCGGCGGTGGCTATGGCGCGGGCCGGGCTGGCTGCCGTGCCGCCGGTCGCGCGTCGCTCATTCACCAAACTGGCCATCGGCAATCCGCTGGAAAGCTAAGTCATTATTCGCAGCTTCCCTGTTTCTGGCCAAATTGTCGAGATCGGCTGGGCGCTGCGGGGGCGTTTTCGGCAGGGCGAGCCGGCGATGACGACGCGCAGCGCGTGGTCGCTCATTGTCAGTGGCTGGCGGCGCGTCATCTGGCTGAACCGCTGGCCGCCTGGCCGCCTGCGGATCACGGAGCGGAGACGCCCGCTCAAGCTGGAACTGGAGGGCTAACAACTGGCAGCCGCGCGGATTGGGCAGCGCAGGGAAATCCACGCCGGGGATGATCGATTTGAAACGCATGGCTTTGAGTGAACGAGCAGCGGCGCGAGCGTTCACTTTTGATCGAGGAATTCCACCGCTCGAACCAAGGCTTTGGCTGTTGAATCGGGATGGTCCCCCATGGCGGGAAACTGGAACGATCTGGCGACATCTGGATCGCTCAGCGTGAAGCAGGTGGTCTTGGTGAAGGCGTGGGTCTTGCCGGTTCGCAAGTCTTCGATCACAGCCACAATTCCACCTTGCCCATGTGGCGGAAACTTTCGCAGTCTTGCCCATTCGCGCTTGCCACGCAGGGTATAGAGCCGCCCCGATTCTGTCACGGCGGCTGGCCCGTTCGGCTGCATGAAGATCGTGAACGGCTCAAAGAACTCCGCAGGATACTCCGCAACCTTGGTCCATTTGCCTTTGATCTTCTGATCGGGTGGAACAGCGTTCGGATTCTTGACGACAAATGAATACTCCCACTCGCTCATCACTCGATTACTGGCAAGCGCAAACAGTCGTCCACGATCCTTAGCGACAGACACGTAGTCGAAGTAAACCGGTGGCAAGTTTTGCGAGTGCAGACTATTGCGCAGTGCCTCCAAAGGGCCACATCTCGCAAGCACCTCCTGAGCCCGTAGCACACCACTCGTCTGTGAACTCGCCAATGGCATTTTTGAGAGATAATAGGCTTCAAACGTCGGCTGCTGCAACCGACACGTCACGGCCCACACTTCCTTGTCGCGAATATGCCACGCGATCGGCTGATCGCTCGACCACAACAGGAAAAAGCAATGATTACCGATAACCATTGGGTCCATTGGCGACGTGGAATGGAGGCGAAATACACCGTCTGCGGGGCTATGGCCTTGCCAGTAGACTCGCTCCCCCACAACCACGGCAGTCACCGGCGGGACGACATTAGACGCGCACACTGCAAAGAGCGGTACGATTAGCGTTAGAGCGATTGAAAACATAATGTGTCCGCTCCGTGATCCGCAGCTATTTTCTTGGAGCGGCGGCGGTAAGGAGCAGTATTGGCGCGACGCGCTGGCGCGACAAGCGGCCAGCGGGTGAACGTCGCGAGGGTCTGACGGCGTGAAGGGCCGGACCTGCGCACGATGCGCGGTGTGGCTAGCGGCGCGGCCGGCAATACCGTAGGCGGCGAGCACGGGACTTGCTAGCCGCCGCGCCCCCTTTTACGATCGACGTTTTGTGGGCAATCGCTCGTCGCCAGCCAACCTACCTTCGTCGCGCTTTTTTGCAAGCAGCGGCGCTTTTCGGGAGCACGTGATGGAAACACGCCGTCAATTCTTGAAGCGGGCCGCCATCTTGTCTGGCGCCGCCGGACTGGGGGGCTTTCCGCTCGATTCCATCCAACGCGCGCTGGCGATCGCCCCCGATCCGGACAGCACGTTTTTGGACGCCGAACATGTGGTCATCCTGATGCAGGAGAACCGATCGTTCGATCACGCGTTTGGGGCGCTGAATGGTGTCCGCGGGTTCGACGATCCGCGCGCGATCAAGCTGGCCAACGGCAACCCGGTGTGGGTGCAATCGAACCGCGGCGGCGAGAGCTACGTTCCCTTTCATCTTGATATCAAGGACACCAACTCGACCTGGCTGGGCTGCCTGCCGCACGGCCGGCCCGATCAGGTCGACGCCCGCAACAACGGCCAGTACGACCGCTGGCTGGATGTGAAACATCTGGGGGAGGGATATGAGGGCATGCCGTTCGCGCTGGGGTACTACACGCGCGAGGACATTCCTTTCTATTACGCGCTGGCCGACGCGTTCACCATTTGCGATCAGCATTTCTGCTCGGCGCTCACCTGCACCACGCCCAACCGGCTCTACCTGTGGAGCGGCACGGTCCGCGAAAAGCAGTCGGCCGACAGCCCGGCCAAGATGTACAACGACGAAGCCGTTTATGGCGCCGAGGTGTCGTGGACGACCTTCCCCGAGCGGTTGGAAGACCTGGGCGTTTCCTGGAAGTGCTACCAGAACGACCTGACGATTCCCTCGGGATTGGTGGGAGAAAACGAGGCGTGGCTGGCGAACTTTGGCGACAACCCGCTGGAGTACTTCACGCAGTACCAGGTGCGGTTTGCGGCGGAGCGTCGCCGCTATGTCGAGCGGCTGGCGCAAACGCGGCAACAGCGGATCGCGGAACTGGAACAGCAGATCGCCGCGAAAGCGGGCCAAGAGGAAGACGCCAAACCCCTGCGAGAGCAACTGGCGGAACAGCGCGCCGCGCTAGACGAACTGCAGCAAGAACGCGAGCAATACTCCGCCGAAAAATGGGAACAGCTTTCCGCGCGCGCGAAGGCGCTGCACGAAAAGGCCTTTTCGACCAACGCCGCCGACCCCGCCTATCGCCAGCTTACGACGCACGCCTATGACGACGACGGCGAAAAGCGCCGCGTGCAGATGCCGCAGGGGGACGTCTTTCACACGTTCCGCCAGGATGTTCAGTCGGGCAAGTTGCCGACCGTGTCTTGGTTGACGGCGCCGGCGCGGTTTTCCGATCATCCGGGTTCGGCCTGGTACGGCGCCTGGTACATTGCCGAAGCGATTGACATTCTCACCAGCAATCCGGAGGTGTGGAAGAAAACGATCTTCATTCTCACCTACGACGAAAACGACGGCTTCTTCGATCATGTGCCGCCGTTTGTGGCGCCGCATCCGCGCCGCCCGGAGACGGGCAAGGCGTCGGCCGGTATCGACACCAGCGTGGATTACGTCGACGCCGAGGAAGAGCGCAAGCTAAAGCGCGGCCAATGGGCCCGCGAGGCGCCGATTGGGCTGGGCTATCGCGTGCCGATGATCATCGCGTCGCCGTGGACCCGCGGCGGCTGCGTCTGCTCGCAGGTGTTCGATCATACGTCGGTGCTGCAATTTTTGGAAAAGTTCCTCACGCACAAGACCGGCCATGCGGTCGAAGAACCCAACATCAGCGCATGGCGGCGCGCGGTGTGCGGCGATCTGACGTCGGCGTTTCAGGCGTTCGACGGAGCGCAAAGCGGGTTGCCGCCGGCGCCGGCGGCCAGCGCCGTGATCGAAGGGATCCACCGCGCGAAATTCAAGCAAGCGCCGACGGACTTTCGCGCGCTTACGGAGGACGAAATTGCGCAAATCCGCCGCGAGCCAGCGGCCTCGCCATTGTTGCCGCGCCAGGAACCGGGCCTGCGGCGCTCCAGCCCGCTGCCGTACGAATTGCACGCCGACGCCGCGCTGACCGCCGATCGCGACAGTGTCGTTCTTCGTTTTGAAGCCGGCAACCAGCAATTTGGCGAGCGCGCAGCCGGCGCGCCGCTGACCGTTTACGCGCGTACGGCGACGGGCGAAATGCAAGTGCGCGATTACGCCGTCGCGGCAGGCGCGGTGGTGGAAGACTCGTGGCCGCTCGCCGCTTTTGCCGACGGCGCCTATCACTTGGTCGTGTCGGGGCCGAACGGGTTCCAGCGCGAGTTCCGCGGCGCGGCAGATGGCCCGCGCGTGGGAATCCGTGTCCAGCCAGCGACGTCGCGAGGCGATGGGTCGCTGAGCGGCGATGTCGAAGTTCGCATCGCCAATCTTGAATCGCGGGCCGTCGAGGTCGAGATTCAATCGCGATCGTACGGCAACGCGACGCACCGCCAGACCATCGCGGCGCAGGCAACGCTGACGCACGTGGTCGAGGCCAAATCGAGCCACTCGTGGTACGACTTCGCCATCCGCGGCGCGGATAAATCTTGGGAACAGACCTTCGCCGGCCGGATCGAAACGGGGAAGTGGAGCTTCAGCGATCCCTTGATCGGGCGGGAAGTGAGCTGAGCGCGATTTCGCCGTAGCGCCGATCAAGGCGCGCGACGAGCGAGGCTAGCGGAGCGAGTTCAAACCGCTCCGCGGCGCAAGAATCGCCAGCCGGCGTAGAGGCTGGCCAGCAGGGCCAGCAAGAAAGCGCCTAGCGCCAAGGGCGTGTACTGCGGATACCACCACTGGCTCGGATCGAAGCTGCGCTTCGGGACGCCGAGGCCGCGGCGCAGGTCCTGATCGACCGGCGCGATGGCAATGGTGCCGATCATCATCTCTTCCCAGGTTTGATCTCCCCAGCGCACCGTGGCCGTGGGATCGGGATTGGCCAGGTTTTCGGCCGAGTTGTCGTAGTGCGCGGCGCAGAGCACTCGACTTCCCTTGGGCAGGCGCTTCGGCTCGGCCAGGATGTAGTTGGTCTGCCAGCCAAAATCGAACCGCGGAATATCCAGCAGCGTCTCGCGCGCGCCGCCGGGGTACACCACGTCGAACCGGAACGACTTTCCCCGCAGGTGCATGTGCGGGCTCATGAAGTACAACAGCGAGTCTTCGTCGATCTCGTAAGCCGCATCGACCCGATGGTTGTCCACGCCGGGCGGAATGCTGAACTGATCGTTGGCGTTCATTACGCAGTAGAGTTGCTTTTCCACCTCCTCGGGCTTGGCGAAGACCAGTCCGATGGAACTGCGGTCCTCTTGCGGCGAGCCGTTGGGGGTGTAGTGCATCTCGAACACGAGTTGCGTGCCGGCCGGCAGATAAAACGCCAAGCCCGGCAGCGGCGTGTAGTGAATCTTGCCGGGCGCGTAGCCCGCCAGCAGATTCACGCGGCGACCAATGCGCAGATCGAATGGCACGCCCGGCGGTTTGTAGTAGACCGTCACATGATGGACGACGGCGCGGTTGCCGGGGCGACACTCGGCCGCCTTGATCCAGCGATCCTCCTTGAAGCCAGGGTCGGCGACAAACCACTTGTACTCGACGATGCCTTCAGCCGGCACGGCGAACGGTTGTTCGCTCATGTAGACCACCTGGTCTGGCTGAGTGATGTGCCAACCCTCGGGAAAAGTGGCCGGCGGCGGCGCGTGGGCCGGGTCTCCCTCGGGGATGCCTTGGTCGATCCAATCGAGGATGGTTTGCTTGTCCGTCTGGGAGAGGCTGACATCGTTGACAAAGTGGCCCACCTCGGGATTGGCGTGCCAAGGGGGCATGCGCCCCTGCGACACCACCTCGCGAATCATCGGCTCCCAGCCTTGCACGTCTTGGTAGGTCAACAGCGGCATGGGGCCGATCTCGCCGGGCCGATGACAGTCTTGGCAATGCGACTGAAAGAGCCGCGCCACGTCGCGCGTCCAGGTGATGGTGGGGTTGTCGAGCGGTGGCCGCGACGGCCGGCGACCGATCAAGCAACCGGCCAGCGGCGTTTCTGGCACGGACACCGGCTTGCCGGCCAACAGTTCGTCGAGCGCCTGGCGCAGGTCGTCGCGCCGCGCGCGCGCGCCGGACAGGCCCGGCTGGTATTGGTCGTCGATGCGGCCGTGATAGCGCACCATCCGCTCGGCATCGAGGACAAAGACCTCGGGCGTGCGCTGGGCGGCAAAGGCGTCGGCAATGGCGTTGTCGTCGTCTTTGAGCAGCGGAAACGGCAGTTGAAACTCGCGGGCGTAGTGCCCCATTTCGGAGAGCGCGTCTTGCCGGTTGGAGTCGATCGCCACCCAGGCGACTCTCCGATCGCGATAGGCGCTGGCCAGTTCGACCAGGCGCGGCGCATAGAGCCGGGCCAAGGGGCACTCGACGCCAAGAAAGACCACCACGGTCAAGCGCTGGCCCGCGGCGTCGGTCAGGGCGACCTGGCGGCCGTGAATATCGCGCAGGGCAAAGTCGGCGATGGGGCCTTGCGGCGCGGCGGCGCCGGCCACGGCCGGCAGGGCAAGCACTAGCGCGATCAAGGCAGGGCGCAACATACGGGTCGCATCAAAAGTAGAGGCGGGCCATCATTTCGGCCACGCAGGCCGGCTTGTCTTCTCCCTCGACTTCGATCGTTTGCTTGTAGGTGACGGTCGCGCCTTCCTGACATTCTTTGAGATCGACTAATTGCGAGGTCAAGCGCACTCGCGAGCCGACGCGCACGGCGTTGGGGAACCGAACCCGGTTCAGTCCGTAGTTCACCCCCATCTTGATCCCTTCGATCTGGAAGGTGTCTTGAGCCAAGGCCGGGCAAAGGGAGAGGGTCAAAAAGCCATGCGCGATCGTTTGCCCATAAGGGCTTTCGCGCTGGGCCCGCTCGGGATCGACATGCAACCACTGATGGTCGCGGGTGGAGTCGGCGAACTGCTGCACCTGCTGTTGGGTGATCGGCAACCAATCGCTGGTGCCGAGCGACTGGCCAATCAGCGTCTTCAGTTCGTCCAATCCCTTGATGACTCGTAGGGCCATGCTTGCCAGCCTCGTTCCGTTAAGTTCCGTCGTGCGGGTGTATTGGCAACCCGCGCTGGGGGTTTTGCAACTCGGTTGCCAGGCAACCGGCGTTGACGCGCGGGGGGGAGTGTTCCTATTCTCCCGCCCCCTCGGGTTCTGTCCACGGCCGCGCGCGCAATGGATTGCGAGCGCACCGGCGGCGCCGAGTTTCCCCAGTCTACTCGCTTTACCGACGGAATGACATTGAGCGAGCCTGGACATTGCGTTGGGCCGCCGGCTCGCGCCTCGCGGCGCGGGTTGTGGGTCGTGATTCTCGCGCTGCCGCTGTTTGGCGCGTGCGCTTCGAGCGAGTACGTGTCGCTGCGCAAAACGCCGCAGAACCCCCTGGCTGACCAGCTTCAACTCTTTTCGCGCAGTGGCCCCAAGCCCAGTCCGCGTGCCACGCAGGTGCTGCGCCGTTATGGTCTGGCCGACGCGGCGAGCGACGACAGCCGCGTGGTGCTAGCAAAGCTGGAAAAATTCTACGAGCACGAACCGACCGCCGAGGCGAGCTACGCGCTGGCCGAGTTGGCCTACATCGGCGGCGTGAAGGCCAAACCAAAAGACAAAACCGCCGCGCTCGACTTTTATGGCGGCGCCGTCGCCCACGCCTACAAGTATCTGTTCGATCACAGCCTGGCGTATCAGCGCAACGTCTACGATCCGGAGTTTCGCGGCGCTTGCAACCTGTACAACAGCGCGCTGGAAGCGATGCTGCGCATCGTGGCGGACAAGGACGGCCTGCGCCCCGGCAGCAAACATCAGATCCACACCGGCGCTCACACCTGCGAAGTGTGCGTGGTGGGCAAGGGAACCACCTGGCGGCCCGAGGAGATCGAAAAGTTCGAGTTCGTCTCCGATTACGAAGTGCAGGGCCTGACCAATCAGTATCGCAATTACGGGCTGGGCGTGCCGCTGATCGCGATACGCCGCCAACCGCAAACGCCGATCCCGAGCGAAAAGTTTTACCCGCCGGGATTGAGCGTCCCCGCGACCGCCTTTTTGCGCGTGCTGCCGCGCAACGCCACCGA
Organism: Pirellulales bacterium; assembly: GCA_019694455.1. Taxonomy (NCBI): domain Bacteria; kingdom Pseudomonadati; phylum Planctomycetota; class Planctomycetia; order Pirellulales; species Pirellulales bacterium. Next base: position 35,342 of record JAIBBY010000030.1, on the reverse strand, counting down.
TGGCTCGCTGCGCGCTGAACTGGAACTGTACGATCCGCTGGCCGTACGCGACATCGACATCGCGGGCGTGCGCGTGCCGCTAGAGAGCGACCTGAGCACGCCGCTGGCCTACTTTCTGAACGAGCCCAAGGTCGAGGATCTGAGCACGCTCGGTTTTCTGTCGCCCGAGAAGTATCAAAATCTACGCGGCATCTACATGGTGCAGCCGTATGAGCCGGGCAAGATTCCGGTGCTGATGGTGCATGGCCTGTGGTCGAGCCCCATCACCTGGATGGAGATGTTCAACGATCTGCGGAGCGACCCGCGGATTCGCGAGCGCTACCAGTTTTGGTTTTATCTCTATCCCACCGGGCAACCGTTCTGGATCAGCGCCGCGCAGTTGCGCAAAGATTTGGTCGAAGCCCGGCAGATACTCGACCCCGAAGTGCGACAACCGGCGCTGGACCAGTTGATTTTGGTCGGGCATAGCATGGGGGGGCTGGTGTCGGTGCTGCAAACCTTGGAAAGCGGCGACGACTATTGGAAGGCGGTCAGCGACAAGCCGCTGCAAGAGATCGACACCGACGCCGACACCAAGGCCCGGCTGGCCAACACCTTTTACTTTCACACCAACCCGGGGGTGCGCCGCGTGATCACCATTGGCACGCCGCACCGGGGAAGCACCTTCGCCAACGAGGCCACTCGCTATCTGGGGCGCAAGCTGGTGTCGATGCCGCAGATGCTGGTCCGCTCTGGGCAGCAGCTTTATCGCGACAACCCCGGGGCGTTCAAGAACGACTCGATCTTGCACACCCCCACGTCGATCGATTCGCTGTCGCCCGATTGCCCCATACTGCCGATCATGCTCGCCGCGCCGCGACCGCCGGCGCTGAAGCGCCACAACATTGTCGGCGTGATCGAGGGAGACGGGCTGCTGACGCGCGTCTCTGGCAAAGGGGACGGCGTGGTGGGTTACGACAGCGCGCACCTGGACAACGTCGATTCCGAGATTGTGGTCAACGCCGATCACTCGCACGTGCATCGGCACCCGATTGCGGTGCTGGAGGTGCGGCGCATCTTGCTGGAGAACCTGGCGGAGTTGAACGCCACGCCCGACCCGCGACTACCGAGGATTTATCCGGCTTCGGCGCCGAACCGGTTGCCGCCGGGACTTGCGGCGCCGGCCGCGATGCCGATTGGTCCTGCGCCGCCGGGCCTTGCGCCGCCATCGCCGACCGCGATGGGGCCGATGCTGATCGCGCCGCAGACCTCAGCGCAATGACGCGGGGATGGCGGGGGGCTCAATAGCCGAAGTCGAGCATTACGACATTCGGTCCCGTCTACTCTGTGATTCCCCAGGCCCTTTGTATCCCAATTTCTCGGACTGGCGCAAATCCGCTTCGGCGTTGTAGTAGTCGCCTTTTTCGGAGTACGCATAACCGCGAGCGTAGAAAAAGCACCCAGCTTGGGAATTGATCTGAATCGCCGAAGTAAAGTCGGTGATCGCAGCGTCGTAGTCACCCTTTTCGATATGGGTGCAGCCACGATTGTAGTGCGCCCCCGCATCCTTTGGGTCGATTCGGACGGCCTCGGTGTAATCCGCAATCGCCTTGTCGTACTCACCCTGCTTGCCATAGGCGCTGGCTCGATTGTAGTACGCGGTGACATACTCCGGGTTGAGTAGAATGGCCTCGGTGTAGTCAGCAATCGCCTTGTCGAACTCACCCCTCTTACCATAAGCATAGCCCCGTCCAAAATAAACTTGGGCATACCGTGGTTTGAGCCGAATGGACTCCGTGAAATCAGCGATCGCCTTGTCGAACTCACCCGTTTCCTTATAGGCATGGCCACGTCCCCAGTAGACTTCGGCATATCGTGGATCGAGCCGGATGGATTCCGTGAAGTCGGCAATCGCCTTGTAGAACTCACCCTTCGCATCATAGAGGCGGGCTCGCCACCAAACTGCTTTAAACAACTTCGGATCGCGGCGAATAGCCTCTGTGCAATCAGCAATACCTCGATCAAAATCACCTCGCAGCCCATAAACGACTCCGCGAACAAAGTGTCCCTCGGCGCCATGCGGATCGAGGCGAATTGCCTCGGTGCAGTCGGCGATGGCGTTGTCCCATTCGCCTTTTCGCTCGTAAGCTTGGCCTCGGCTGGAGTAGTGCTGAGCGTTTTGTGGATTCAGACGAATGGCCTTGGTGTAGGCAGCTATCGCGCCGTCGAAATCGCCGTTGTCCAGCAGCAACTTGCCTTGCGCTGTCGCATCTTCCGCTGAGATGCTCATGCTGTATTCTCCGTGCCCTGCAACGCCGCTCCCAATGCCCGACGCTTTCTGGCCACGGCGACCTGCGCCTGATAGTATTCCTCCGAGCCTCGCCCGAAAATATCTGCGCGCCAGCTTTTTTTAGGGAGTCCGAGACACATGTCGTATTTGACCATCGCAGCAAGGGTCGCCTATTGCGCAGCGAGCGTGACAATACTGGCTACGAGCGCGGCCGCAGCATCGCCAGCCACTACTGGTTGTTTTTATGCCCGATGGGATGGCAAACACTTGTCCGTTGTCGCGATGGGCACCAATCCGACCACTGGCTGGAAGAACGAACTAGTACCCGATCCAACAGCCACACCACCCAATTCATTTCGCCTTGTACACACCAAGCCCACCGGCAATTCGCTGCCGAAAGTTACGACCTACGTGGCTTGCATAGAAGTTCCGGCGGCGACTCAACCCGACAAAGTGGTAGTGGTAGACAGCGATGGATCGCATGAAGTAGCGCTTGTCGAGCCAAGTCAAAACCGTCAATCGATTCCGTGTGACCTCCGTACGATTCTCTACGCCTCAAAGACTCTTAAACTGATGTCTCTAGACCCAAACCCTCTCGACGAGAACTCAAAGGACGGTTTTCATGGCTGGAAGGTGCTAGGGACCAAGGTTATCACCGACGAAAAAGCAATGCAGAATGTGGCCGATGCGTTTGAGGCAGCCGTAACGGGGTATCGCGAAGGAGTCGCCTTCTGCTTCTTTCCGCGTCACGCAATTCGTGCTGAGCATGACGGCCTGATCGCCGACTTCGTAATTTGTTTTGAATGCTGCCGGGTGAAAGCATATGTTGCCGACTGCAAGCAGCGATCGTTTCTCATTTCTAGCGCCGCCGAAGAAATGTTCAATCGAATCTTGAAAGATTCGGCGATTCCGCTGCCGCATGATTGATGCGAAATGCCTCGCGTTCACTGACCAGGCAACTGACGCAAACGACTTCCGCGCACTCCTGCTATCCTGACTGCATGGACGAGCAGCCTATCAAGAAGAATCGCTGGCCGTGGTTCGAGCTAATTTTTTGGTTGTGATCGAGATCCTCGCGCTTTGGCTGCTGCCTCCTGTTAACCACGCCCGTTAGCGATTCGCTGCCACGACACCGGCTTCTCGATCACGTCCAACAACGACGGCAAGCGCCGTGGGTTGGTGATCGTGCCGTGGCACTCGATCACCTCGTCGCGATAGTCGCATGGCTGGCGCATCAGCGCCTCGTGCAGCGCGCGCAGCCGGTAGTGGGGCACGGCGGGGTACAAGTGATGCGTCAGATGCACGTCTTGGCCGTAGATGAACATGCCCCAGCGCAACAGCGGATTGCACTCGGCCACGCGGCTGTTGGTGAGTTTGCCGCCATCGGCGTTGGCGTGCTGAAAGAGATCGCGGAGCAGCATGTAATAGGGAAAGGTGGTGAACAGCGGCAGCATCCAAAACAGCCAGAAGTACACCCCCCACTCAAAGCCGGTGGCGAACATCGACCACGCCAGCACGCACTCCAGCGCGGTGATAAAACCCAACCGCAGGGCGCTGGTGATCTTGATGGGATACACCGGCCGCAGCCGGGAAGAAAAGAACCAGTCGGTCGGCAGCGCCGCCAGCACCGCCAGCGCGGCCGCGTACATCGCTAGCGGCGTGAGCGTCAGCGAGAGCCAACTGCCGTGGTGGCTCAGGTACCCCATCACACCGACCAGCGCCGCCAGATACAACACCCCAAGCGCGCTGGTGAGCCGCACCACACCCAAGAGTCGCGGGGCGCGGCGCGCTTCGTCTTGATACGGATGCAGCCCCAGGCCGAGCGCGGTCACATAGATGTTGTCCCACATGTAGCGCAGCAGCGTGGGGGGCCAGAACAGCCGCAGTCCAAAGTTGTAGATGAATTCCCAGCGCGTCATGGGAAAGCGGTCCATCATCCGCGTCTTGCCCAGGTTGAGCAGTTCGGGGTCGCGCTGCCAGTCGTTCACATACTCGTGATGCCCTAGATGGATCTGCCGGTACTGCTCGGTGGTCGAAAAGAGGGGAAACATGCAGCACAGATCCGAGACCACCTCGTTGAGCACGCGGTGCTTGAACAGGATGTAGTGCGCCCCTTCGTGCCCCAAGCCGGCCAGCCGGTGCTGCGCCGCGCCGACGATGGCCAGCGCGGCCAATCCCACGGGGATGGTCCAGGCCGGGTGCAGTCCCCAGGCGGCGCGCTGATGGCAAAAGGTGATCGCCGCCGCGAGCGTGACGATCAGGGTGACGTAATCGGCCGCCAGATAGAGCAGGTTGGTGTAGTTGTCCAGAAAGCGAAACGGATGCACGAGCGCGCTCAATTCGCGCGGGGTGAGGCGACTTTCTTGAGTGGCTTCCATGCAAGCGCTAACCCGAGCCGCGGCCTGGCGTAGCGCTTACCCAACCAGGGGAGGAGCGCGGCGGGCCGTATTGCGTTCATCGACCTCGCGGCGCGGTCAACTGCGTAGCCCCAACGGCGGGGGAGGGTCGAATGCAACCGAAGGGGCCGCGCGGCTGGCGAAAGTTGAACGATCGCACGGCCTGCGCGGCCCAGAGAATCGAGGGGCGCTATTACTGACCGACCACCGGCGCCTCGGCGCTGGCGATCAGGCTCGGCGGCGCCAGCCGGTCCCAGGCGGCCAGAAAGTCGGCCTTGGTGGCCGGGCCTGACTGCGACTTCATAATCGAAGCCAGGTCGGCCGCCGCCACCACCCGCCGCGTCAACTCGGCCGCGGGCGATCCATCGAGCGCGTGGTCCGCCTCGCGCATCACGGCGCCGACGCCGGTCGCTTCCATCGCGATCAGGCACAGGGCCACCTTATGCCATAGCTCCATCGCCTGCGCATGCCGATCGACGGGCAGGGCCAACAGCTTAAGCTGCGGTTCAATCGCCGCCGTCAATTGCTCAGGCGCCACAACGCCTTGCTCGCGCAGCAGGCGAGCGTAGTGATTGTGAAACTCCACGCGCAACCGGGGCAGCGCGTCGTCGGCGTTGATCGTGCCACGCATCTCGCGCATGAAATGGATGCGCCGCAGGTTCCAGCAGGCAAAATTCAACACGTCCATGCCTTGCGCGTTGTCGCCTCCCATCAGGCGGTCGTGCAGCTTGCCTTGCACGTCGCGGATGTACGCCACCACTTCCTTGCGCTGGGCCAGATCGGCCACACCGAATTCGGGGCTGGCCAGATGCTTGCGCACCGCCGGCCAAAAGGTCATCGACTCTTCGATGCCGTCGAACACGTCGTTGGCCGTGATGGTCACACCCAGTTCGGTGGAAGAAACAAACGGCTCGTCGCTAGCCGCATACGCGGGCCGGGCCGCCAACAGCGTTAGCGCAGTGGCCAAGAACCATTTCGTGCGAGTCATGCGCGCGAACATAGACGCCTCTTCTCTCTCGTGACCGGCCATGGCGTACAGGCGTCTGGCGGAGGTTCCTGTTCCGGTGGAACCAATTATGAATAACGCAGACGCCTGCTTGTATTCTGTACGATAACCAGCCTCCGTGAGATTTGTAGCCGCCGGAATCTTGCGAGTCACGCGCCAAACGCTTGTGAAGTTTTTCACCAGGCCGGTAAACATTGCGCCATAACCATTAGCGCCACTCGGCGGCTCAACCGGCCGGCGCAGGCCAGGGAAAAAATGACAATCCGTTGTAGATAGCGGCCAGGCGGCGCCTGGGCGGCGCGGTCCCCGACGGGGCTCAAGACGCCGGGCCAGCTAGAACCAGCTTCGTTTGCCGACGACGTACGTCTGGTAGAAATCGGCGTCGGACTTGGAGAGGTAGATCACTCCCTCGATGATGCCGACGACGTGCGTCACCATCGCCCCTATCCCGCAGGTGGCCACAGTGCCCAGCAGCATGATGATGCCGGCCATCGGCATGCCTAAATAGAACTTGTGTACGCCAAAGCTGCCCAGCAGGAGGGCAAAGATGCCCGCGACAATCCGCTTGCTGTCGGCCGAGCCGGGGGGGAGGGGCGGAACGGCGACGCCGGGGGGAAAAGCCCCCGCCAGATCAGGGCAGACCGCGGCCAACACCCAGTCGCCCATGCCGTCGCGCCATACCAGGTCGTTGGGGTACACTTCGCCGGCGGCGATCCGCTGGCGCAATTCCTGCTCGCTGATCGGGCCGTATTGCTGTCCGTTACGAGCGTAGTACCACATATTGCGGCCGTCTCCATGTCGAAACTCAAAGTGTGGTTACCGCGCGCTCCGCGGGGCGATCACCCCTTCGTCGGGGCTGGACGCGGTGGCGTAGAGCTTGCGCGGGATGCGCCCCGCCAGGTACGACAGTCGCCCCGCCTCAATCGCGGCGCGCATGGCGCGGGCCATGGCCAGCGGATCGCGGGCATGGGCAATGCCGGTATTGAGCAATACGCCGTCGACGCCAAGCTCCATGGCAAAGGTCACATCGCTGGCGGTGCCCACCCCGGCATCGACAATCACCGGGTAGTCGGGGTCGCCGTCTTTGAGGTATTCGAGACAGATGCGGATATTATTGGGATTCAAAATTCCTTGGCCCGAGCCAATGGGGCTGCCGGCGGGCATGACGCTGGCGGCGCCCGCCTCCTTAAGCCGCTTGGCGGTCACGGGGTCGTCGGTGGTGTAGCAAAGGACCGCAAAGCCCTCGGCCACCAGTTTTTCTGTGGCGGCGAGCGTGGCCACCGGGTCGGGGAGCAGCGTCTTTTTGTCGCCAAGCACCTCCAGCTTGACCCAATCGGCGCCGGGGTTCTCTAGCCCTAGCAAGATCTCGCGTCCCAACCGGGCCACGCGAATCGCGTCGTCCGCGGTAAAACAGCCAGCCGTGTTCGGCAAGAGCAGATAGCGATTGGTGTCGATGAAGTCGAGCAGGTTGCGACCGGCGGCGTCGATCAGCCGCTCGCGGCGGACGGCCACGGTGATGCAATCGGTTCCGGACAGCGTGAGCGACTCGGCCATCAGGTCGTAGCCCGCGTATTTGCCGGTGCCCACGATCAGTCGGCTCGCGAGTTCGTGCGCGCCAATCTTCAAGCGATCGGGTGCGATGATGTCTGTCGCCACGTGCTATCTAGCCTCCACCTACCAAAGTGACCACTTCCACGCGGTCGCCGCTGGCCAGCGCGCGAGCGGCGTGCAGCGATCGGGGAATCAGTTCCAGATTCAACTCCACCGCGCAGTGCCTCGGGCGCACTCCGAGTTCGGCCAACAGGTCGGCAATGGTGGTTCCGGCGCTCAGCTCGCGCGGCTCGCCGTTGACGGTGACTTGCACTGCGATTGGCCCCCCGGCCACGGGCCCACTAATTACTGGTCGCGCACCACGGCGGTGCGGAACTGCGTGATGTCGAGCGGAATGAGCGTGCCATGAAACGGCACCCCCGCGTTGTGCAACTGCGGCGTCCACGGCACGCCGTAGGCGGCGATCTTGCCGCTGGTCAACTCCGCGATATAGACCACCGACATGCCGGGGCGCGCCTGGTTGCCGAGCCCGCGGCGCAAGTTGGCCACGCCGGTCACCATCAGATAGCGCGGGTTGCGCGCGGGGTCGATGCCCATATCTTCGAGAATGTTCTTTTCATAAAACGCGTTGAAGCGGGCAAGCTGGGCGCTGAGCACCGCGGCCTTGAGGTCGCCGGTCAAAAAGTCGAGTACGAACACCGCCTCGACATCGGTGTCCAAGGGCCCGGTGGCGATGGCGAAGTTTTCGTAGCGATCGGTGGCCACGGCATGCGCCGGCGGCAGCGGCAGCACGATCTCGGCGTCGGTTTGCCAGGCATGGGCCGCATAACCCACCGCCAGGCCGGCGATGAGCCACGCCACCGGAGCGCCGCCGAGCAGGCGGAACACCTTGGCCAGGCCGCCGCGCCGCGCGGGCAGGGTCGTGCTATGCGGTTGAGCGAGTTGTGGCGTTGCGGCGGGCGCAGACTTCGTGGGGTCATCCATGGACATATTCGACCTGGGGCCGAAGCGCGACAAAGGTGCTATCAAGCGGCGCACAGAGGCCATCGCGCGGGCCAGTCGCAGTTAGCCGCAGCGCGACGCTCCGTAACGCATCGTAATGCTTGCCGCCGTGCGCGGCCAGCGCGCGCTAATTCTGGAAAATCGAGCAAGAATTGCCCGCTCGACCGGGGCGCTAAAACTCGGCCGCGCCCGATGGGTCGGCAAACGGCGTCGGCTGCGGCAAATAAGGAAACGCCGCCGCCGGCGGGACCGGCGCCATGCGCTGCGGCGCATAGCCCCAGCCGAAGCCGGGCATGTTCTGCCCCTGTCCCCAATTGCCGTGGTACATCGGCTGCTGAAAACCTCCCCACGGCACAACCACCTGCGGCTGTTGATACGGCGACGGAATAAAGGGGAAGTACGGCGATGGTTGAATGCTGGTCGAGTTCGAGTTGGGCGAATTCCAATAGCCGGGCGCAAAGTACCACGGGGAGTTCATCCCGGCGGCGAAGCCTTGCCCCACCGGACGCGCGGCGACATCGGCAAAGCCCGCCAAGGCAGCCGTGCCCAGCGCGAAGCCGTACGGCCCGCTCGACGTGCTGTAGGCGCTGTGCTCCATCTGGCTGGAATAGAGATCGCGATGCTCGGGCTGATAGTGACCGCTGTACTGGCGCGTGCCGTGCCAATGCTCGTAGTAGCCGTGTTGGCGCATGGCGACTGGCGCGCCGGCTGGCGGCGCGGCCACCGCCTCGGCGCGCGGCGCGGCGCGGCCGGGACCAGAGACGCCTGGTATTGGCCCCTGAGCGCGTGTGGCCTGTGGGATGGCGATGACCAGCAGGCACAGCGCGCCGCCAACTACCCGGCAAACTGAAGAGCAAGCCAACTGAGTCACGACCTGTTCCTATGAGGGGCGCAGCGGGGTAATTATTTACCTCTTAGGTATATTAGTCAGACCAGAAAGCGACCGTCAACGAACGGTGTTTTGGGGCGGTTTGGGTCCGCGAATACGGCCGGGACAAGGGCGTTCGCCGCGGAACGGCACAGTCGCGGAGAATGGAAGACAAGGGGCGCGTTATTTCAGTTTTTGGCCGATTATTGAAATAACGAGTCGAACTCGCCGTGGTACGCGGGGGGCACGGGAGACAGCGGCAAGAGCCGCGCGCTTAAGACTGCGGCAGGCAGCGCCAGCCATAGTTGCGGCGCAGGGCGAAGCCGACCGTGTTGAGGATCGCCCGGCCGCTGATCGGCTTGGGGAGCACGGTGAAGGCCTGCGCCTCCTGGGCCTCGCGGACCAGGGTATCGTCTGCCTCGGCCGACATGAGAATGCACGGCAAGAGCCCGCGCATCTGATGGACGCGGCGAATCATTTCCAGGCCGGTGAGCCGCGGCATGTGCATATCGGTGAGCACGATATGGATGGGGGCGACGCGGAGGATCGACAGCGCTTCTTCGCCGTCGCGCGCGAGCAAAGTGCGAAAGCCGTGCGGCTCCAGCACGTCGCGAATCGCCTCGCGAAAGTTGCGATCGTCGTCGGTGATGAGGATGGAAGGTTGCCGTCCGATCACGGCTGTGCCTCAACCAAGTCCGCGGTTGTAAGTGCTTGTGAGCAAATGGACATTGGCTGCAAGATGCAAACTAAGTACCAAATTGCCCAGGTCGCGCATATCTCAGTTGGTTCGTGAGCCAAAGTATTGGCCCTATAAGTACTTCTAGCATGCGCTGGCGGCGCATGCAGCAAAATTCGCGGTCAAAGACTTTGCGGCGGCGTTGCCGGCTGGCAGCGACCAGCAACCGGCGCCTGTCAATTCGGCAGCAAGGGGCGCGCAGCCGGCTGGTGGCGTTGGGCGAATTTTGCCGCCGCGCGCGGGAAGGATTAGGCTCGACCGGCGTCTACCTGTTGAGAGAGCAACACGCCCGCGAGACTGAACCAGGCGGAGCATGGACGAAGCGGCCCTAACGCTGGTGCGCGATCTGTTGGCCACGCAAGGGCGGGCGCTGGAACTGTACGCACGGGCGCTGTGCGACGCGCCGGAAGACGTGGTGCAAGAGGCGCTCTTGCGACTAGCGCGCGAGCGACCGCTGCCCGACCGGCCATTGGCCTGGCTCTATCGCGCGGTGCGGAACGGGGCGCTGACGGCGGCGCGAGGGGCGCGACGGCGCCGACGACACGAGGCCGCGGCGGCCACGCGGCGCGATTGGTTTGAGCCGGGCATAGTGGACTGGCTCGACGGTCGGATGGCGGCCGAAGGACTGCGGCAATTGGATACCGACGCGCGCGAAGTGGTCGTCGCGCGGCTGTGGGGCGGGTTGAGCTTTACGGAAATCGGCGAACTGGTGGGCTGCTCAACCAGCGCGGCGCAGCGGCGCTACGTGGCTGGGCTGGGCGAATTGCGAAAGCGATTGGGTGTGTCATGTCCGAATTCAACGAGTTGACCAGCGAACTGCAAGCGTTGGAGGCCGCGCTGGCGGGACTGACGCCGGCGGCCGGCGGCGTTGATCGCGACCGGCTAATGTATCGGCTGGGGCAACAATCGATCGCGCCGCGCGCCGTGGGCTGGCGCTGGCCCCTGGCAACCGCCGCCTTGGCGCTGGTAGCGGGCACGCTGGCGCTTGGCTTGTGGGTCAACCCGCGCGAGCGCGTGGTGTATGTGCGCACGAGCGACTTGATCGGCGACGACGCGGCGGCGCAAGCCAGCGCACAGCAAGCGAGCGAACCGGCGATCGCGCAGCAGCCGCCGACGACAACGAATCCCTTGCCAAGCCAGCCGTGGCCCGGCGCCAGTTGGCAGGTCGGGGCCTGGCGCTGGAGCCCGGCCGCCCTGTACCGCGCTGAATATGCAGAAGCAAGTTGGCGCCCCGCGCGGCCTGCCCGCGAACGGCCGGCGCTACGCTGGGGAGACCGCGAAGCCTGGAACCGATTGCTCGACGAGACGAATGAGCGACCGTCAGCCACAACCTTCGACAAAAAGGAATCGGCATGAACGCAATACGATGGTGGGGGTTGGCGGTGGTTCTGGCGCTAGCAAGCGCGGCGCGCGCGGAGGACGAAGCGCACGTGACACGGCTTACGGCGCAACCCGCCGGTCGGCCCGAGCCGGCGCTGGCGCTGCGACTTTATCCGGCGGCGCGCGAGTTGAAAGCGGGCAACGCCGCCGGGTTGTACTACCGGGCGATCGTACTGATGCAGATGGTCGATCCGCCCGGCCAGGCCGACGCGCTAGCCGAGCATCTCAGCGAGCCAGCCACCAAGCTGCCGCGCGACCAGGCGCAAAAGACGCTGGCCGCGTACAAGAACGCGCTGGCGGAGATCGAGATTGGCGCGCGCCGACAACAGGCGGTGTGGGACATACCGATTCGCGAGCAAGGCGTCGCCACGCAGTTGCCAGAGATGCAGGAATTGCGCCGGGCAGGCCGGCTGCTTGTGCTTAAGGCGCGCTTGGAGATTTTGCAGGGCAATCACGGGGCCGCCGCGCGCACACTGGCCACGACATTGAGGATGTCGCGGCAGGTGGCCGAGTCGGGCCCGCTCATCAGTTCACTGGTCGGCGTGGCCTGCGCGCAGCTTGCGCTGGCCGAGATCGAGAACTGGATCGCCTCCGACGACGCTCCGAACTTGTACTGGGCGTTGACCGAACTGCCCGATCCGCTCATCGACATGCGGGCAGGCATCGAGGCGGAGCAGCTTTGGCTGGAGGCGGAGATCCCAGCGCCGCTGTTGGCGGCGATGCAAACCAGCGTGCTCTCTCGCCAGCAGGCGGACGACCTAGCCAAGCAACTTGGCGAGCTGTTCGATATGGCGGGAGGGGATGCGCGGGGATCGCTGAGCGCCATGTTGACTCCGGCTGGGCAGCTTATGTTGCCGGCGCTGGCGAGCTATTCGCAATTCAAGCAGGAACTAATCGCCGGGGGGCGCCCGGCCGAACTGGTCGAGGCGATGCCGGTGGCGCAGGTGCTGGCGCTGCGCTGGATCGAGGCGTATCGCAACCTGCTCGACGAGTCGATCTTGTGGGCCGCGCGGCCTTACCCCGAGGCGAAGCTGGGTATCGCCGCGTTTGACAAGCGCCTGCGCGAGGTGTCAGCGTCGCCAGCAGGCCTTTATGCCAGGATGCTGCTGCCAGACGTGGGCGCCGCCAACAGGGCGCAGATGCGGCTGACGCAAAAGATCGCGGTGTTGCGCGCGATTGAGGCGCTGCGGCTGCACGCGGCGGAACACAACGGCAAGCTGCCCGCCAGCCTGGCCGAGGTGACGGCCGTGCCTGTGCCGGTCGACCCGGCGACGGGGGGCGCGTTTGAGTACCGACTGGAAGGGAAGACGGCGATTCTGCGGCCCGCGAAGGTTGCCGATCAGTTTCAGTACGAGCTGACCATCGAACCCCAGGCCGACTGAGGCCCTCAATTCACGGAGCCCCGACGATGCGAAGTTTATGGATGCCCGCGATCGTGTTGGTTGTCTCGATGGCGGCGCCGGCGCTGGCGGCCGAGCCCGATCTGGCGGCCTGGTCGTCGCAGGCGCGGGCCGGCACGATCGCCGTAGCGCGGATCGATCTGGCGCGATTGCAGGGTGAAGACGTGTCGTTGGCAATGGCGATGTTGCGCGGGCAGATCTCGACCCCCACTCCAATCACCAACGAGGAGTTGGCAGCGGCCGCCCGGCAATTGGCCGACCTGGGGGCCGGGCGCTGCGTGCTGTTGCTCGGCACATCGCGGGACGGCAAGGGGGCGCTTTCGGCCTTGTTGGTTGTGCCGGTGACCAGCGAGGCGCAAGGGCGCGAGGTGGCCAAGGCGCTGGAACAGTTTGCCGGCGCGTCTACGAGGCAAGAATTGCGCGTTGAGCCGCGCGATGGCGTGGTGCTGGCCGGTCCCGCGGCGCTGGTCGAAGAGCCGGCCGCGCCGAGAGCGGAACTGGCCACGGCGATGGCCGCGGCGGGCGACGCGCCGCTGGCGGTGGCGATTGCGCCATCGGCCGATCAACGCCGCGTGCTGACGGAGCTATTGCCAAGCGCCGCGCCGCAACTGGCGGGCGACGCGCTAGGAGAGATCGTCGCGGCGACCGAGTGGACGGCGGTGGCCTACGAGCCGCAGCGCCAATTGCGGATCGTGCTGCACACCGATTCGCCGGCCAGCGCCGCGCGGGCCGAGGCGGCCGTGACGGGCTGGCTCAAGCAGCTCAAAAAGACATTGCCGCGAGTCAACGAGCTGAGGCCCTTCGCGCCGCTGGCGACCGCGTTGACGCCAAAGGTCGAAGGGGACAACGTGACCTTGGAACTGGCGGGGGACAAGCTGGCGGCGCTCGACGCGGCGATTCGCCCGGCGATGGAGGCGGCCCGCAGCGCCAGTGACCGCGCGCGAGCGAAGAACTGCTTCAAGCAGCTTGGCCTGGCGATGCACAACTTTCACGACGCGCAAAAGCGTTTTCCGAATGCGGCGATCACCGGCGCCGATGGCAAGCCGCTATTGAGCTGGCGCGTGGCGCTGTTGCCGTATCTCGACCAAGGAGAGCTTTACAAACGGTTCAAACTCGACGAGCCGTGGGACAGCGAGCACAACCGGCCGCTACTCAAGGAGATGCCGGCGGTGTTTCAGATCGGCAGGGCCGAAGCGATTGCGGCGGGCAAGACGTGCGCGGTGCTGCCGATTGGCGAGGCGACGGCGTTTCCAGGCGGCAAGGGCCTGGAGTTCAAGAATTTCATCGACGGCACGTCGAACACGATCTTGATGCTGGAGGCCGACGACGCGCACGCCGTGGAGTGGACGCGGCCCGCCGATCTGGCGTACGACGCGGCGCGGCCGCTGGCCGGATTGGGTCAGCACTTTGGCGAGGGGTTTGTGGCGCTCTTGGGCGATGGAAGCGTACACTACATCAGCAGCCGCGCGGGGGAGGATGTGGTGCGCAAGTTGATTACGCCGGCAGGCAAGGAGCCGGTGGAATGGCCGCGGTGAGCCAATGGGCGGTTGTGTTCGGAGGATGCCGAGACGGCCGGCGCTTCAGCGGTCGCTATCCGGGACCGACCAACACGAAAGTCGCCCAGTAGTAGGGGTGTTGCCAGCGCGGTTGAGCGCGAATGAATCGCTTGGCCTCGGCAAGCGCGGCGGCGTAGTCGACGGGCGCGCCTTGCTTCTCGTCGCGGGCCAGGATGCCGCAGTAGTAGCTGATTAGACTGGCGGCGGACTCGTCGTCGACCAGCCAATTGCTGGCCACCACACGGCGCGAACCGGCCACCAGGAAGCCGCGCGTGAGCGCCCAGTTGCCCTCGCCGTCTTGCTGGGGACCGTAGTTGGTTTCGCAGGCGCTCAAGATGGCCAGTTCGCAGGCAGACAGATTCAACTGGCAAATCTCGTTGAGGGTGAGAAACCCATCGTCGCGCGGATCGGCCGCGGCGCGGGGTGATGGCGCCAAGGCAAGCGCGCCAAAGAAGTTGCCGAACACGGGATCGACCAGTCCGTGACAGGCCAGATGCACAATCCGCCGACCGGCGAGCTTGGCCCGCACCTGACCCTCGGTGGCCTGCGCGGCGAGCAGCATCTGCGCAGCAATGTTGTTGTTCTTAAAGACCTCGGCAACCCAGTTTGCCTCGCGGCCTGAGTAGGGCAGCCGGCCGAGCGCGCCGCCGGCGCCACCATAGCGGGCGGGGAGCGGATCGGCGGCTGGCCGCTGGGACGCCGGCGAGTAGTCGGGGTCGCCCACGGTGAGGATTGGTTCCGCGGCCGGCGCGGCGGTAGATGCGCCGCGATGGGCCAGTTGATAAAGGATGGTCGGCGAGGGTCCGTAGATAATCGGAATCTCCAGGTCGAGCAGATACTTGGGCTGGTCGCCGGGTTCGACCACAAGCAACTCCAACGGCAACATGGCCAGTGGACCATCGGGGATGACCACCAGTCGCTTGTATTTTCCGCTGGTGATGTCGGCGCGTTGTTGCTCCGGTATGAGCGTCTGCCACAACCAATGCAGTTTGTCCGCGCTGGTCAACGCTTTTTGTGGATTGGTGATTTGGCGGAGCAAGCCATTGGATTCGTCGAGAAATAACTTTTGCAACATGGCGCCCGAGAGCAAATCACCTTGCACGCCCAGCCCGGCCTGTTGCTCGGCGGTCAACTCAAAAGGCACGCGGCGGGGCGGCTGGGGGGAGCCATCGAGCGTGAAGAGAAAGCCGGTCGAATCGTCGACTGTGAAATAGAGCAGCAGGGCCTGTTGGTCCTGTAGCCATTGACGCATCGCGTCGAGCGAGACTTTTTCGCCCGCCCTGAGCGCTT
The DNA here is from genome assembly GCA_019694455.1 of Pirellulales bacterium. NCBI lineage: Bacteria > Pseudomonadati > Planctomycetota > Planctomycetia > Pirellulales > Pirellulales bacterium. The sequence continues at coordinate 19,888 of JAIBBY010000030.1, read as the reverse complement.
GCCGATAGAGTGGGCTAGCGGTGCGAATATCGGCGTAGGCGGCCACAAGCCTTTGCCGCGCGGCGGCGAGTTGTTGGACCAGCGCGGCGCGCTGCTCGTTTGGATTGGCTGCCGGCGTGGGTTGATTGGGAAGCGCCGCCAGTTGCCGTTCTAGCTCGGTCACTTGCTGGGCGGCGGCCTGTTCGGCGGCGCGCAATTGGCGCGCTTGATCGGGCGGCACGTCGCTCAATAAATCGACCTGGGATAGCAACATTTGCTCGACGAGCGTGCGCGAGCGGTATTGCTCGGTGATTTCCCAGGCTCGATCCAACTGGTCCGCCGCTGCGAACATCATGGAGGCGAGGCGATAGTGGTCTTGAATACCCGCCACGGCTTGCGCCCGTTCCTGCTCGCCGCCGGCAAGGTTTTCGCGTTCCTGCTCGGCCAACTCCAGGGAGCGATTGAGATCGGCCTGCCAATCGCCAGCTTGCGATGATTGAACGGCCATCCCAGCCCGCAACATGTACAGATCGGCCAATTGACGGGGGGGCGCGCCGATCTGCTCGCAGATCTCGATGGCGCGGGTGAATTGTTGGCGCGCTTGCTCTGGCTGTTCCATGCGGCTGGCGAGTCGTCCGAGGTCGGTATGCGAGATGGCGCAGTTGGAGCTATTGGCGCCGTAGTAGCCCTCTTCAAACTGGAGCACCTGCTTGAGCACGGACAAGGCATCTTCAAAGCGGCCCTGTTGAATGTAGACGCGAGCCAGACTGCTGTCGCCCAGCACCCAAGGGTGCTCTGGCCCCAGGAGGCTGATGTTGATGGACTGGGCCTGACGAAAGTAGCGCTCGGCCTCGTCTGGCCGCTTGGAACGCAATTGCAGTGTGCCCAGGCGACTCGCGATGCGCGACACCATGAGATCTTTCTCGCCGCTTAGCTTGATGGTGATCCGCAGCGCCTCTTGATAGAGCGGCAGCGCGTCGGCGGCGCGCCCTTGATCGTCGTAATAGACGGCCAGATTGTAGAGGCTCTTGACGACATCCGGATGTTCGCCGCCAAACGCCTGCACGCGCAGTTTCAATACATGCTTGTAGAGCGGTTCCGCGTCGGCGTGTTTGCCGGCTTCGGAGATCGCGTGGGCGACGTTCTCGATGGTGTCGGCCACGCGTGGATCGTCGGGGCCGTAGGCTTGAGCGCGCAGGCGCCACACCTGGCGGTGCATCTTCTCGGCTTCGGCAAAGCGATGTTGATACCAGTAGACGTTCGCCAGGTTCGACAACGGAGTGGCGAGTCGAATATCGTTTTCGCCGTACGCGCGGCGCATGATCCGCACGGCCTCGACGCACAATGGCTCGGCCTCGGGGTAGCGCCCCATGTCCAACAGCACGCCCGCAAGGTCGGCCAGCGCCACGGCGGTCCACTGCGGCTGGTGGGCGAAATCGCGGCGGGCGAGCGCGAGCATCTGGCGGCCGACAGCTTCGGCGTCTGGCAGGCGATTGTCGGCTTTGAGGGCGTTGAGCCGCTCTTCCAGGCGAATGAAGATTTGGCTGTCTTGCGCTGGCGCCGTTTCGGCGGCCCAGGGCAGCAACAAGACGCAGCAGAGAGCGATGGCGCGCATAACAAACTTTCCACACCCGCGCAGGCGACGCGCGGGCGAATGCTCCTACTAGTGTCGCACAAGAGCACGCGCCTGTGGATACGGACGATCGAGCGGCGTCTGACAGGGAACGGCCAGACGCTAGGCCCCGAATTTGCCGAGGCGGCCGGCGTTGGCCAGGGCGAGCAGCATCAGGTACTTGGCCTCGAACTGGCCCAGGCCGCCGCGCAGGCAATCGCTTTCGCCGAATGTCTGGCAGCCGTCGCTGCGGCACTCTTTGGAGTAGAGGATCGTTGGCACTGGATGCCAGCTATGCGAACGGAGCAAGCTGGGGGTGCTGTGATCGCCGGTGACGATGAGCACCTCGGGATTGAGGGCCGTGACTTGCGGGATGATGGCGTCGAACTCCTCGATGCGCCGCACCTTGGCGTCGAAGTCGCCATCTTCGCCGCTGGAGTCGGTGTACTTGTAGTGCAGAAATACAAAGTCGTACGCGGCGTAATGATCGCGGAGCAGGGCGACCTCTTCGGCCAAGGTTTGCGGCTTGCCGACGATCGTCATGCCGGCCAGCCGCGCAAGACCTTTATACATGGGATACACGGCGATGGCGGCGGCCTTGAGCCCGTAGACCTCTTCGTAGCTCGGCAGCGCCGGATGACGCGAGAAGCCGCGGAGCGTCAGGCCGTTGGCCTTCTTCTCGCCGGCGAGCAATTTTTCCGCCTGACGGATGAACTCGGCCGCGACCTCGGCCATGCGCTCGCTGCCGGGCTGGGACGCCTTGGGCGCCAGCGGCGCGACGCCGGTGACCTGCGGATCGGTGTCGTGTACGTCGCCGCCCAGACCGGGCGCGCGAAACACCACCACAAAGCGATGCTCCTTGACCGGTTCGACGAAGATCTCGACGCCGGGGATTTTCACCTCGCGCAGGCGCACGGCGAGCGGCGCGCTTTCTTCGGTGGCGATGCGACCGGCGCGGCGATCGGAGATCAGCCGCTGGGCGCCAAGCGTGCAAAAGTTGCCGCGCGCGGCGACGTCGTGCGGTCCCAATTCAAAGCCGATGCCAGTCGCCTCCAACGCGCCGCGGCCAATGCGGTAGATCAACGGGTCGTAACCAAACAGTCCCAAATGGCCGGGGCCGCTGCCGGGGGTAATGCCCGGCTTGACCGGAATGGAGAGCCCACAGACTCCTTGTCCAACGAGCCGGTCGAGGTTGGGAGTGCGGGCGGTTTCTAGCTCGGTCTTGCCGCCGGGGGTTAATGGCAAGCCGCCCAGTCCATCGGCCACCAGCATCACGATCTTCGAGTCGCTTTTTTGCTTCAGGTCGCGCGTCAGTTCGTGCATGTCCATGGCGGGTGTTCCTCGAAGTGGGGCTAGCTGGGCAAGATCGCTATTTTGCTGTGGTGGTTGAAATTCGCCTAGTGGCAGAATCCATGGCGATATTCGGCGGCTGAGAGAGATTTTTTTCAGAACGTGCAAACCACGGGGCGGTTGGCTGCGTATACCCAAGCACCGCCTGTGCCGAGACCGCGCGCCGGTAGCGGCAATTGTTGACATCCCCCCTACGGCCGGGGAGACTTGATTTGATCTTTGCACAAGCGACTGACCTTGATCTTCGCGCGGCAAGCGCCTCGCGAACCGAGCTTGGAGTCGTGCAAGCCGATCGACTGCCCGCCGCCGCAACGATTGCGGTCCACCCTGCCCTATTGCCTACATGCGGGGCCCTTGCGGTTTCCGCCTTTCCCTCGTTCTGACATTTGTTCACCCCTCAGAGGAGAGACGTGATCATGCTCAGCAAGTCTCGGTTTGGCAGCGCCTTGGCGCTAGCTTTGGTATTGTCGGCCAGCGCTAGCTTCGCCGGCAAGTTCAACAAGGTGTTGGACGCGGGCGACAAGGCGCCCGACTTCAAGGGCATCATCGGCACCGACGACAAGAAGCACAGTCTGGACGAATACAAAGACGCCGCCGCGGTGGCGCTGGTGTTCACCTGCAATCACTGCCCGGTGGCCATCGCGTGTGAAGATCGGATCATCGAACTGCAGAAGGCGTACAAAGACAAGAACGTGCAGGTGATCGCGATCAACGTGAACAACACCGAGCAGGACAAGCTGGACATGATGAAGGAGCGGGTCGAGCAGAAGGGATACAACTTTCCCTACCTCTACGACCCCACGCAAAAGGTGGCCAAGGACTTTGGCGCCCGCGTGACGCCCGACGTGGTGCTATTGGACAAGGATCGCAACGTGGTTTACACGGGGTTGATCGACGACGCGCCGCTGGAACCGGCCAAGGCGCAGAAGCACTACCTGCGCGACGCGATCGACGCGGTGCTGGCGGGCAAGTCGCCTTCGACCAACGAGACGAAGGCGCAAGGCTGCGGCATCAAGTTCGAATAGCCGCTGGCCGCGTTGGCTCACGAGGCGCCGCTGCCAGTGGTTATGGGGCAGCGGCGCCTTTTTTTGTTTTTTAGAGCGGTGAATGCGAGAACGCGATCATGCGAACAGCGAAAGTCGGCGCGGCGCTACTGGGGGCGATGACGTTGGCGATGGGGTTGTCGGCGGAACCTGCCGCGGCGGCGGCGCCCCAGAGCCCGGAGCAGGTGACGCTCGAACCGGCCGGTCGTGAGGAGTTCGACAAACTGTTGGCGAGCGCGCGCGGCAAGGTGGTGCTGGTCGACTTTTGGGCCACCTGGTGCGCGCCGTGCAAAGAGATGTTCTCGCAGACGGTGGCGCTGCACAAGAAGCACCAGCAAGACGGACTGACGGTGATCTCGGTGAGCTTTGACGATGCGGAGCAGGCCGCGGACGCGCTGGCCTTTTTGAAGGAGAAGGGAGCGGCGTTCACCAACCTGCTGAGCAAGGACGGGTTCGATTCGACCGACACGTTTGAAATCGACAACGGCGCCTTGCCGCACTATCGGCTGTACGACCGCCAGGGCAAGCTGATCAAGAAGTTTGTGTCGGGCGACCCCCAGAGCGTGTTCAAGGAAGCGGAAGTGGCCGCGGCGGTCGGCGCCGCGCTGGCGGAGAAGTAGCCCGCGTGGAGCGCGGCGCCCCAGGCGGCTATGCTGAAGGGGTGGATCGTAGCCGCGCAGGATGGCCGCAAGGAAACCGAAGGTGACGCGCGCCCTGTTGATGATTGCCGCGCTGGCGGTATGTGCCTTGGCGCCTTTTGGCGCATTGGCTGGCCAGCCCGCCACGCAAGCGGAGAAAGACGCCCACATCGCGGCGCTGATCGCCAAACTGGGCGATCCGCAGTTCAACGTGCGCGAAGCGGCGCAGGCCGAGTTGGTTGAACTGGGCCCGGAGTCGTTTGACGCACTCACCGTGGCCGAGCGGCACGAGGATTTGGAAATCGCCTCGCGAGCCCGCTATCTGTTGGGGCTCATTCAATTCAGTTGGGTGCGCGAGGACGACCCGCCCGAGGTGCGCGAGGCGCTGTCCGACGACGAGATCCTCGACGCGGCGGGCAAGGCGGCGCGGATCGAGAAGCTGGCGCGGCGCCCCTCGCTGGCGGTGGTGCGCACGTTGTGCCGGCTGACGCGTTTTGAAAAGTCGCACACGCTTTCCAAGCTGGCGGCGGCGGCGCTGATGGAAGCGGCGCCTGCGGATCAGGTTGAGTTCGCCGCCACCATTGCGGCCGAGATTGGCAATAGCCCCCGCCCCGCCGCCGAGTGGCTGCGGGCCTTTGTGGCGCCGGCGAACCAGCGCGGCGAAACCTTGAAGCAATGGCAAGAGTTCATCGCGCGCGAAGAGGCGACCTTGCAGCAGACGCCCGAACAGTCGCGCCCCGAACTGGTGCTGGCGCTGGTCAAGACGCAGGTGGGCTGGCTCAAGGAACTGGGGCGCGACGACGAAGCGAGCGCGGCGATCGAACGGATCGTGGCGCAGGAGTCCGGAGAGTCGGCGTCGCTGGCGAAGCTGGTGCGTTGGCTCTCGGGCCAACAAGCGTGGGACGCGCTCGACAAACTGGCCGGCCGATTTGTCAGCCGCTTTTCGACCGACGCGGCGCTGGGCTACCTGTTGGCCGAGGCGCGGGCCGAGGAGGGAGATCAGAGCGCGGCCGACGAGTTGGCGCAAGACGCCTTTGCTCTCAACGCCGGCGACGCCGCGGCGCACCTGGCCGTGGCGCAAGAACTGCGCAATCGCGGGCAACTGGCGTGGGCCGAGCGCGAGTGGCGCTACGTCTTGCAGGTGGGGCGGGCAGAGAGCGTCGACGTCATCAACGCGCAGTTCAAGCTGGCCGAGTTGTTGCATGACCGCGCGGCGTCGGCAGGCGCCGCCGACGTGCTCGACGCGGGGTTGGCCGCGCTCGAAAAGTCGGCGCAACAAGGCAACAACAACGGCGTGGACGTGAAGCGCTTGCTCGAAGCGATTCGCGGCCATTACGTCGCGCGGTCGCACTACTATCACGCGCTGGGCCACAAGGCGGACAAGAACGAGGCCAAACTGATCGAGCACTTGGACGCCGCCGCGCTAGCCGACCCGCTCGACGCCGATGTGCTGATCGAACTGCATCGATTGCCCAACCCAACCGCCGAGCGGCGCAAGGCGACCGAGGAGTTGATCGAGACGGCGGCGCGCACGTTTCGGGCGCAGATCGCGCAAAGCCCACGCGAGGCGACCGGCTACAACCAACTGGCGTGGCTGTTGAGCAACACCGGCCGCGACCTGGACGAGGCGCTGCGCTGCTCGCTGGAGTCGCTCAAGCTGAAGCCAGGAGATGCCGGGCTGTTGGACACGCTGGGGCGCTGCTACTTCGCGCTGGGGGACGTGGAGAACGCCGTCAAGCAGCAGCGGTTGGCGGTCGATCTGGAGCCGCATTCGGGCGTGATGCGGCGACAGTTGGAGGAGTTCGAGGCGGCATTAAAAGCCAAGAACGGCAAGTAATTTGCACGCCGCTGCTCGCCGAGCCGATTGGCGCCGCCCTTTCCCGCGCGAAGGAACAACTATGCTGAACAAACAAAAGGTGGCGGGCGTTGAACTGGCGTATGTCGATCAAGGCGCTGGCCCGGTGGTGGTGCTGGTCCATGGTTTTCCGCTCGATCACTCGATGTGGGACGCGCAGATCGCGGCGCTGGCTGGCCGGCATCGCGTGATCGCCCCCGACCTGCGCGGGTTTGGACAAAGTCAGTCCATCGGCGGCGTGGCCACCATGCAGCAGATGGCCGACGACATCGCCGGCCTGCTCGACGCCTTGGCGGTTCGCGAGCCGGTTTCGTTTTGCGGGCTGTCGATGGGGGGCTATGTGGCGTGGCAGTTCTGGGCGCGGCACGGCGCGCGGCTGGCGCGGTTGGCGCTGTGCGACACGCGGGCCATCGCCGACACGCCCGAAGCGGGCGCGGGGCGGCGCAAGCTGGCGGACCAGGTGTTGTCCGAAGGGCCTGCGCCGGTGTGGCAGGCGATGCGCGAAAAGCTGTTCGCGCCGCGGACATTGGTAGAACAGCCGGCGATTGTGGCGGCGCAAGAGCGGGTGACGCTGGCGACCTCGGCGGCTGGCATCGCGGCGGCGCTACATGGCATGGCCGAGCGGCCCGACATGACCGCGCGATTAGCGGAGATCGACCTGCCGACGTTGGCACTGGTGGGCGAGCATGACGCGATCAGCGCGCCGGCGGAGATGCGCGGCATCGCCGAGTCGATCCGCGGCGCGCGGTTGGCGATCATCCCCGCGGCGGGCCACATGGCGCCGCTAGAAAACCCGGCGGCGGTGACGCAAGCGTTGGCGGAGTTTTTGGGGTAGGTGGGGGCGAAGAGCGCGCCGTTACGGCACTTCGAAGAGTGATTGGCTCTTTACGATGGCGTAGTCGTCAGGGAAGGTGTGGAAGGCCTGCACCAGCATGCAGCGGGCGCGGGTTTCGATGTTCACGTAGCTGACGGCGCCGAGCGCGATGCGGCCGCTCGACGAAAAATGGTGCAGCATCCCTTTGCGTTCGCCGTCGAACGACAATTCTTGCTGGAACGCCCAGAAGACCTCGGGATCGACCTGTTCCAGTTGAAAGCTGACCTGATAGACGGCGCCGCTGCGACAATCGATGCGGTCGTTGTGGGTGCCCTTGGGACGGGCCGACAGCAGGCGCCGCCGCTGCGGCAACGGGTGCTGCGCCGAGGCCGCCACCTCGGTGAGCGTCAGCCCGTGATAACGCCAGGTGACGACGTGGCCGGCGCTGGTGATGTCGATCTTGGCCTCGTAGTTGCCGCGACTGACGGTGCGCGTTTCGTGGATCTGGAACAACTCGGGATGGAGGGCGCGCCCGTAGAGTTGAAAGACGAGTTCGGCGACCTTTGGTCGAACGGATAACACGTTCGGTATCCCCTGTGGAAGTGATTTGTTGATTGCGTGTGCGGAGCGGATCAACGAGGCTGATTATAGTTGGCTACCAGCGCGCGACAAAGAGTGTTTCGCGCGAGAGAAATTACTTCGCCTTCGCACACTTGACAAACGCGAGTGCTAGCGAAAAAGAGCGCGCCGCGCCGCAGGATTTTTTTGATGACGTCTTGGATTCGCCCGGTCTACGAGCGGCTATTCGCGCACTATGGGCCGCAGCGCTGGTGGCCCGGCGACACGCCGCTGGAAGTCATCGTCGGCGCCGTGCTCACGCAAAACACCAACTGGCGCAATGTGGAGCGGGCCATCCAGAACCTGCGCGCCGAGTGCGCGCTGGAGCCGCACGCGCTGCTCGCCCTCGACGCCGAAGAACTGGCCGAGCTTATCCGGCCGGCCGGGTATTACCGCGTGAAGGCGGGCAGGCTGCGCAACGTCATGCGCATGATCGTCGAGGAGTACGACGGCTCGCTAGACGTGATGTTCGCCACGCCGCAGGACGAACTGCGCCGGCGGTTGTTACAGGTGAACGGCGTGGGGGCCGAAACGGCCGACTGCATTTTGCTGTACGCCGGGCAGATGCCGAGTTTTGTGATCGACGCCTACACCCAGCGCGTGGTCAAACGGCATGGTTGGATCGAGTTCGAAGCCGACTATCACGCGCTGCAAGAGACGTTCGAGAGCGGCCTGCCGCGCGAGGCGGCGCTGTACAACGAGTATCACGCGCTGTTGGTGCAGGTGGGCAAAGATTTTTGTGGTCCCAAGCCGCGCTGCGAAAAGTGCCCTTTGGCGCCGCTATTGCCGGCGGGGGGCCCGCTGTCGCCCGAGTTTTGAACGGCGCGGCTAGCGACTGCTAGCAGCGGGCGCCGGCGTCTTTTTCTTGGCTGGCGGCAAGTGGGCGACATCGTTAGTCTAGCGACCCTTTTTGTGGGAGAGTCCGCGCGCTCGCCGCGCGCGGATTGGCGCAGGACGTGCAATGTCTACGGGCCAAGGAGGGCTCGATGCGACGATTATTTCCGCTGTTGATCGCGGCGCTGGTGGGCGGGGGCGGCTACTTCTTGCAGAAGTACGAAATCAAGGGGCTCGACCAGGTCGTCATCCGTCCGCGCGGCGCCAGCGGCGTGGAAACGACGGGGGCGAGTTGGACGCCGTTTGGCGGCGCGGCAAGCGGCAGCGGAGGCGCCGACGCGACGCCACCCCCGCCGACCGACGCCGAGACGATTCGCGTGGCGTCGTTCAACATTCAGGTGTTTGGCACGTCGAAGCTGAAGAAGCAGGCGGTGATGCAAACGCTGGCCGACATTGTGCGCCGCTTTGACGTGGTGGCCATCCAAGAGGTGCGCTCCACCGACGACAACGTGCTGCCGATGTTCGTCGACCTGATCAACTCCACCGGACGGCGCTACGACTTTGCCATTGGCCCGCGGCTAGGCCGCACCAACAGCAAAGAGCAATACGCCTTTGTGTTCGACACCGCGCGCATCGAGATCGATCGAGGCTCGATCTACACCGTCGCCGATCCCGACGACCTGTTGCATCGCGAGCCACTGGTGGCGGCGTTTCGCGCACGGGGGCCTTCGCCCGAGCAGGCGTTCACGTTCACGTTGGTGAACATCCACACCGACCCCGACGAAGTGCGTCAGGAAATGAATGTGCTGGACGACGTGCTGCAGGCGGTGCGCAACGATGGCCGGGGCGAGGACGACGTGATCTTGCTGGGGGACCTGAACACCGACGACGCCCACCTGTACGAGGTGGGGCAGATTTCGAGCCTGATGTGCGCGCTGTCGCAGACGCCCACCAACACCCGCGGCAACCGGATGTACGATAACATCATCTTCGATCGCTGGCTGACGACCGAATTCGATGGCCGCTCGGGGGTGCTCACCATGCAATCGGAGTATCATCTGTCGATGGAGCAAGCGCTGGAGGTGTCGGATCATCAGCCGATTTGGGCACAGTTCAGCGTGTACGAAGGAGGGCGCCGCCTGCCGCTGGCCGCGCGTCCGGGTCAGCAGCAGCCTGCCCGATAGTCATGATGCCGCCCATCTTGAGCGATCGATTCGAGCAGGCGTTGAGCTACGCTTGCCAATTGCATCGGCAGCAGACGCGCAAGATCTCTGACACGCCGTACGTGGGGCACCTGTTGGCGGTGGCGGCCTTGGTGCTGGAACATGGCGGCGGCGAAGACGAGGCGATCGCCGCGCTACTGCACGACGCGGTGGAGGACCAAGGGGGCGCAGCGACGCGGCAAGCTATCGCCCTGCGGTTTGGCGAGCGGGTGGCGCGGATCGTCGACGCGGCCAGCGACGCTGACGGAGAGCCCAAGCCGCCGTGGAAAGAGCGCAAGCTGGCGCACTTGGCGCGGCTGCGCACGGCCGACGCGCCGGCGCGGCTGGTGCTGGCGGCGGACAAATTGCACAACGCGCGATCGCTGGCGCGCGATCTGCGCGCCAGCGGCGCGGCGGTGTGGCAGTCGTTCAATGGCGGGCGCGACGGGACGCTGTGGTACTACCGCGCGATGCGCGACGCGCTGGCCGACGGCTGGCGGCATCCGATCTTGGCTGAGCTAGACGACGCGCTGGCGCAACTCGAATCGCTCGCCGGGCAAGCAAGTCAGTAGCCCCCTGCTGTGCGCGAACCTCTTTGTTGACAGTGGCTTAGGGGCATCCCCTTCTGCCGCGGCCCAGCCAAGTTGAATGGTGCTCGATTTATTTTATTGGAAGGTGTCCGCCCAATCAGCCGGCTTACGTCTCTCGTTACTAGAGGGGCGAAAATCGATTCTGGATGGTGACCTTGCGCGCAGGCCAAAACCGGCGAACAAGTTGGTCGCCAGAGATGTTCGGAGCACGCTAATGCAGAGCCGCGGCAACTAGCCGCATTCAGTACATGAGTCGCAGACTCGTTCGCTCCGCTCGCTGGTCTTTCGCTTGAACTTCTGCCATTGGCTAACCGCGATGACGTGCGGCATACGTCTGTTGCTACGCACTAGCAGCTTGCCAGTGACCTAAAGTGTTGTTTCAAAGTTTTGGACAGGTGGATTATGCATTGCGCGCTTCTTGACGAGTTGCATCCTGATCTCAACCTATGGCTCCTGAGGTTCTCGGTTAAACGCAGGCCGCTGCTTGTTGTGCTCATTTGGGCCGCGTGCTTCGTCAATGCCATGGAGTCACAGGGCGCCCCAGTCGCGTATTACTACTACGGCGCTAATACAGCCTTCAGCGCGCCGGCTGGCGCAGTTGGCGGGGGCTATTTTCTCATCGACCCTACCATTGGCGCCGAGTACGAAGGCTACATTCTGGGAAACCACACGTATCGGTGGCCACTTTCCAACCGGAGCTCCCTCGACAATCGGCCACTTCCCGATCTCAATTCCGCGATTGATAATTCGCTGGGAGATTCGATTGCGCCAATGTTCGTTAAGGGAGAGTATGCCGAAGGCTATCAGCAAGGAGGTGGGGGATTTCTTCGGTATAGCCCGCTCCGGGTTGCACCGTTCATAAATGTCTACACCAACAACGGGCCACCTGTTTCGACGGGCACACCGCTCAGCAGCTTACTTGCGAGCGGCTTTCGCGACATCGCTGGTGGCGATACCGGGTCACGCTATACGTACATTGAGCACCCGACCATCTTGCCGTTTTCCGCTGAGGACGTTTTCAAGAACCCACGGTCATTTGGGTTTGGTGCGGATTCTCGAACTCCAAAGATCGTGGGAGCCGCGATCTATGCGGAATTTATGCCCCACGTTCATGTCGCTGGCCATAACGTCCCGATGCGATTAGCCGACGTGGCGGCGCTATTCGGTGTTGACCATTTCAATTGGCGACAAACTATCGTTGACCCTCCACTTCCGCTCGGTTGGAAGGTCGAGGTTGAACACTTCGATCTCAGTCGAGACCCAGCGTCGCAACCAAGGATCGACCCCATTGTGCGGCCCGAGTTCTCAGCCGATCGGTACGTTGTCACAAACAGCCAAGGGCGAACTGAACCCATCGACTTCCCCGAGGGCTTTGCGCCTGATGATCTCCCATTTTATTACAACGACGACGATGTGGTCAGGCAGGGCAATGTCCTGGGTTTCGTTGACGCACCGGGGTATGGAGCGGATTTCAATGTCGATCGCCTATATCGTGAATTTACGACCGAATTAGTGGGCGTCACAGCGGACGGTGAAATTCGCGAGACTGGAGTGAAATTCATGTGGAAGTCGAACGTCGTCTACGGGCCATTGGACGGGCAGGTTGTGCTTTACGATGGCGTCTTCGACCCGTCGAACCTCCCGCCAGTTGTAGGAGGAGAGATATTTGATGTTCAGGTCTTCGTTCCAGAACCTGCGTCACTCCTCTTATTCGCCGTCGGAAGCTGCGTAGTTCTGTACCGCGCGTCTCGCCGCGGCGCTGGACGAGTCGCGTAGAGCGAGCTCGCGCGCGGAATGTGCAAAAAGTTTGCTTGAATTTTGCGCACGCGCGGGGTTAAGATGCGCGGGACGATTGGTATCCAAAGAACCTGACCGAGATCAGGTTTCCCACGAGCCCAGCCGCTGGTTCGCCAGCGGCTGGGTTTTTTTGTGCGCGCTTCGCCGCGCGCGAGATGAGAACGAGCGGCGTTTTGACGGCGGCCGATGAGGGCGGAACGCGAATTCAACCCAAAGGGGGTGTGCATGCACGCGCGTGATCGAGTGGTGGAGTTTCGGAGGATTCCCGCTGGCCGGTTGCGGCCGCATCCACTCAATTGGCGGAGCCATCCGCCGGCGCAGCGCGCGGCGCTAGCGGGCGTGTTGGCCGAAGTGGGCTTTGCCGGCGCGCTGTTAGTGCGGCCGCTCGCCGGGGGCGACTTTGAACTGATCGACGGGCATTTGCGGGCAGAAACCTTGCCGCTGGCCGAACTGCCGGCGCTGGTGCTGGACCTCGACGCTGCGGAAGCGGCGAAACTGTTGGCGCTGTTCGATCCGTTGGCCGCGCTGGCCGTGCCGCGGCGCGAAGCGCTGGCGGAACTGGTCTCGCGCGTCGAAAGCGAGTGCGACGCCGTGAACGTGCTACTGGCGAACTTGTTGGAGACGCCGAACAAGGAGGGGGAGAGAGCCGCCGACGGTTACGGCCAAGGCGGTGAACGCCCCGCGGCGCGGCCGATGGAACCGGCGGGCGACGCGCTGGTAGAGGCGTATCAGGTGCTGGTCGAATGCGACGACGAGGCGCAGCAGCGGAGCATCTACGAACGATTGACCAGCGAGGGGTTGCGATGCCGATTGTTGATGCTGTAGTGGCCTGTCCGCTGTTCGATTCGTTTCGCGTGCGGCAACTGGCGGGCATGTTCGATGTGCCGCTGGTCCAGCGGATGAGCGAGCGGTTCGCGGTCGATGTGCCAGAACTTGCCGACGACTGGCGGATTGGGCTGATCGTGGGCCCCTCGGCCAGCGGCAAGACGACGATCGCCCGGCGGTTGTTCGGCGAGCGGTCGCTGGACCCATTCGCCTGGCCGCGCGATCGGGCGGTGATCGATTGCTTTGGCGAGCGTTCGATTCGCGAGATCACGGGGCTACTGACGGCGGTTGGTTTTGGCTCGCCGCCGTCGTGGGTCAAGCCCTACCACGTGCTCAGCGGCGGGGAGCGCTTTCGCTGCGACCTGGCGCGGGCACTGCTCACCGCCACGCCGTCGGCGCCGGGCGAGCGGCCGCTGGCAGTGTGCGACGAGTACACCAGCGTGGTCGATCGGCAGGTGGCGCGGATCGGTTCGCTGGCGTTGGCCAAATCGCTGCGCGCGGATCGAGCGACCGCGCGGTTGGTGGCGGTGACGTGTCACTACGACGTGGCCGAGTGGCTTGCGCCCGATTGGACGATCGACATGGCGGTTGGCGAGTTTCAGCGGAGGCGGCTTCGGCGGCGACCGCTGCGATTGGAAGTGCGCCGCGCGCGGCGCGATTTATGGCGACTGTTTGCGCGTCATCACTATTTGAGCGGCGCGTTGCCGCGCGGCGTCCGCTGCTACGCGGCCGTGTGCGACGGCGCCCCGGTCGCCTTTTGCGCCGTGCTGGCGCTGGTGGGCTATCGGGGGCGGTGGCGCATCAGCCGGCTGGTGACGCTGCCCGACTTTCAAGGGGTGGGCATCGGCACGCGACTGGCCGAAGCGGTGGGCGATTGGCACCTCGGCGAGGGGCTGCGCTTGAACATCACCGCCGCGCATCCGGCGCTGGTGCGGCACTGCGCGCGCTCGCCGGCGTGGCGAATGGTCGCTGTGAAGCGGGGTGGCGCGTCGGCATTGAGGGTTGCCCGCGACTATCGCAGTTCGGCGGGGCGCACGGTGGCTTCTTTCGAGTACGTGGGGCAGCGCGGATCGGCGCCGACAAGCCCATGAAGGTGTCGCCATGCCCCATGCCGTATCCGCGCGCGCCGCGATCATTGAATTTGCGCGGCGCCGACCTGTTGACCTGGAGCCGCGCGTATCTGCCGAATCACTTTGCGCGGGGGCCATCGTGGATGCACCGCTGGCTGGCGAGCGAGTTGAACGATCTTGGCGGCGTGCGCGGCTGCAAACTGAACGTGATCGGCCCACGCGGCGGCGCCAAGAGCACGGTGGCCACGTTGGCCTACGCGCTGCGGATGGCGCTCGAGGGGCGCGAGCGCTATATTTGGATCGCGTCTGACACGCGGCATCAGGCGTGCGCGCACTTGGAGAACATCAAGGCCGAGTTGATCGACAACCAGTGGCTGCGCGATGACTACCACGGCGCCACGGGGCAAGGACCGGTGTGGCAGGCCAGCAAGATTCGGCTGAACAACGGCGTGGCGATCGAGGCCTTTGGCACGGGGCAGCGGGTGCGCGGTTATCGCTATCGGGCGACGCGCCCCACGCTGATCATTTGCGACGACATCCAAAACGACTCGCATATCGAGTCGCGACGGCTGCGCGAGTTGAGCCGACGCTGGTTTCATGGCGCGCTGGCCCGCGCGGGGACCAAGCGCACCAACCTAGTGCATCTGGCCACGGCGCTGCATCCCGAGGCGCTGGCCTTGGAACTGGCGCGCACGCCGGGCTGGCAATCGCACGTCTTTGCGGCGGTGAGCGAGTTCCCCCAACAGATGGCGCTGTGGGGAGAGTGGGAGACGCTGTACGCCAACCTGGAATTGCACGAGGCACGCAGCGCCGCGCGGCGCTTTCATGCCGAGACGCAAGCGCGGATGGAAGCGGGCGCCGTGCTGCTCTGGCCCGACGAAGAAGACCTGTACACGCTCATGTGCCTGCGGGCCGAGAGCGGGCGCAGCGCTTTTGCCCGCGAGAAGTTGTCGAAGCCGATCTTGCCGGAGGTGTGCGAATGGCCCGAGTCGTATTTCGACGCGCACATCTGGTTCGACGAGTGGCCGGCGCGGCTGGTGGCGCGCACGCTGGCGCTCGATCCGAGCAAGGGACGCGATTCGCGGCGCGGCGACTTCTCTGCCCACGCGCTATTGGGCATTGATGAGGCGGGCTTGATCTATGTCGAGGCCGAACTGGCCCGCGAGCCGACGGCCGAGATTGTGGCCCGCGGGGTAGAGCTGTATCGGCGCTTTCGGCCCGACCTGTTTGGGGTGGAGTCGAACCAGTTTCAGGAATTGCTCGGCGGCCTATTCGAGGAGGAGTTTCGCCGACAGGGGGTGCTGGGGGCGGCGCCGGCGCTGGTCGACAACCGTGTGAACAAACTGGTGCGGATTCGCCGGCTGGGGCCGTACCTGGCCGCGCGGCGGCTGCGGTTTCGGCAGCGTAGCGCCGGCACCGCGCTGTTGGTGGAGCAGCTACGCGAGTTTCCGTGCGCCGATCACGACGACGGCCCCGACGCGCTGGAGATGGCGCTACGGCTTGCTGGCGAGCTATTGGCCGGAGACGAAGCGAGCGACGGGCTGGGAGATCGATTGCCGCTGTAAGTAACCGAAACAAGTTGTCCTTATCTATAGGGAGCGCAGCATGAACGAAACGAAGACCGACAGCGACACACAGGCGGGCGCCGCCGCCAACCCCCGCGGCGCCTTGGCGCGGCTCGAACGGCGGTTGGTCGAAGCGTATCTGGAACTTGGCGACCGCTATGTCGACCCGCGCGAGGCCTTGCTGGACGACGACGGCAGTCGCTGGCTGGAGCTGGGCGCCGGCGCGACGGCCAGCACGGTCGTCGCCAACGAGCAGGAACTGGCCCGCGTGCGGCGCGAATGTCGCGGCCTGGCGGCGACCAACGAGTTTGCCATCAACGGGCATGAGAATCGGGTGAGCTATATCGTGGGGGCGGGGCACGCGTACCGCGCCACGCTCAAGAAGGGCGCCGCCGCGCCTGTTGGCCTGGCGGCCGACACGCAGCGCGTGCTCGAAGATTTTTTGCGCGACGCCAAGTGGCAACAGCGGCAGCAAGAGATCGTGCGGCGGCGCGACCGCGATGGCGAGGCGTTCTTGCGGTTCTTCACCGCGCCCGAGGGACGGCTGCGATTGCGGTTTGTCGAGCCGAGCGAGGTCGCCACGCCAGCCGCCCGGGCCGTCGATGCGGCCGCCAGCTTTGGCGTGCTCACCGACCGGCAAGACGTGGAGACACCGCTGGCCTACTACGTGGGAAGCGAGATCGTGCCCGCCGACGAAATTCAACATCGCAAGGCGAATGTCGATCGCAACGTGAAGCGCGGGCTGCCGCTGTACTACCCGGTGCGGAAGAACCTGCGCCGCGCGGAAAAGCTGCTGCGCAACATGAGCGTGGTGTCGGAGATTCAATCGGCGATCGCGCTGATTCGGCGACACGCCAGCGCCACCCGCGCCAGCGTGCAGCGGTTTGTCAGCGATCAGGCCGACGCCGCCGTGACGCGCGGCGGACGCACCACGACGTTCAAGCAGTTTGGGCCGGGCACCATCCTCGACGCGTACGGCGGGCTGGAATACGACTTCCCAACCGCGGGACTCGACGCCAGCCGCTACGTCACGGTGCTGCAAGCGGAGTTGCGGGCGATCGCCAGCCGACTGGTGATGCCCGAGTTCATGTTGACTAGCGACGCGTCGAACGCGAACTACGCGAGCACGATGGTGGCGGAGGGTCCGGCGGTGCGGATGTTCGCGCGGTTGCAGGCGGAGCAGATCGAGGACGACCTGGAGGTGATGTGGCGCGCGGTGCGGTGCGCGGTTGACGCGGGCAAGTTGCCGAACGAGGCGCTGGTGGCGATCGAGATTCAGGCATCGCCGCCTTCCTTGGCGGTGCGGCATCCGTTGGAGGAGGCGCAGGTGGCGGAAATTCAGACGCGCGGCGGCATCCTCTCGCCGCAGACCTGGTCGCTACGGAGCGGGCTGGACTACGACCAGGAGCAGGAGAATTTGCGCGGGCACGCGGGGCGGGGGGATTAGAATAGCCAGGGTCTAACGATCGCTAATGGCGAATCAGCACGCCTTCTGTCGAGTCGCGCCCATCCCTTGCAGGAAGCTCCATGTTTCGGCCGACAGCAATTCTGTCACCCCGCGCAGTCGGATGTATTGCGTTCGCCTTAGCGGTTCTCGTAATCGCCGCAACGACGTTTATTGGCATCAATGGACGACGTCCGCGGGTACTCAATCCGAAAGCGCTCTCGGCCACTTGCCGTGTTGAACTGGATGGCGGAGGCCGGCATGTCGACGTCGTGATTAACAACTCCAGCGGCATGCTCGCTGCAATTGTGGATCAGATCGAGAGCGCAAGCCCGGAGTTAAATCCTGCGGCCTATGTCGCCACCGGGCAATTAGTCGTTGCCTACGCCGACGGCACGTCGCGCGAGTACGAGCTTTATGCTCCGTGGGGGCACTTCAGCCACAAAGGGTCGTACTACCAGACCGACTTATCTGGTTTGCAGGACGCCGTTGAACGCGGTGTTGCCGATGCCGCGGAGACTTTGAACCAATGGGACTCTATTCCAAGCCCTTAGGTTTTCTCGCGCACTGAATCGTCGCCCCGGTCTGGCACGAGGTCGAGCGACTTGCCGAGCAATTCAACCGCGGGCCGGTTCGCGTGGAGTCGGATCAGAATCGCGGTCCGGGAAGAGATTGAACCGCCGAGGCGCGGAGACGCCGAGGAGAAACGCTTCCTGGGGCGGCGCTAGCGCTGGTCCCAGGCTACGGTGTTGGGATGACGGTTGGCCAACGCGTTGTATGCACCGTAGCCTAGGGCATCGCCCTAGGTCGCGTTTCAATCCCATACAAATCGTTCGTCAAAGGGGATGCGGTAGCGCGTCAGGAACGCGCGGAATTCTTCTTGGAAGGATTTCGCGCGATGATGTTCTTCTTGATTGCGGACATACGCTTCGGCCTCGTCCCGCTGCGCGGGGCCAACCGAAAACATCCCGTAGCCGCGCTGCCAATAGAACCCCTGATAATTCGCGCCAAGCGATTTGACGAACTTGGAAGACTCTTGTTTCGAATGTTCAACCATTTCGGCAGGCGCATGCGTCTTGCCCATGTCGAAGAGGATATGGACGTGATCGGCGACGCCCCCCACGACGACCCACGGAGAATCGAGTTCGCGGAGGGTCGCGGCCAAGAATCCATGCACGCGAGATCGAATTGATTCGTCCAGCATGGGTTGGCGGTACTTGGTGCTAAAGACCAAATGGGCGTAAAGCTTGGTAAGTGACTGCGACATGATTGAAACTCATCAACCTGGGGCGGCGCTAGCGCTGGCCCCAGGCTACGGTGTCGGGATGACGTTTGGTCAACGGCCAAGCATGCACCGTAGCCTAGGCATCGCCCTAGGATGGGTGACACGGTATGCGATGAATGCGCACCTGGGGCGGCGCTAGCGCTGGCCCCAGGCTACGGTGTCGGGATGACGGTTGGCCAACGCGTTGTATTCACCGAAGCCTAAGGCATCGCCCTAGGATGGGTGACTCGGCGCTAAGGGGTCACAAAAATTGGTTTGTGCAAAAAATTGTGTTGCAAAGAATACTGAACAAATGTATCCTTAGGCCCATGAGAGAACTACTCGAAACACCGATCAATCGCGGCAAGGTCGATCAACTGCAACGGCTGCTCAGCGCCGCCTTCGCCGAGGTGCTGCGCCGCGGATATTACGGCACGGCCAGCGTGGAGATCAGCATTCAGGACGGCACCATCCAACACATTCGCTCCAAGTTGGAGCGGATCGAAAAGTAACCCAAACCAACTCGCGGTATCGTGCCCGAGCCTCTCACCGAGGCGTCGCGGTCGAGCCCACCCTCGCAAGCGCGAGCCTTCTGCCTGACCGCGGAAGGTTGGCCAGCGGCGGTGGGCTTTTTTCGTTGCATCACACCATCACAAGGAACTGATTCATGCGGCAACGACTGGTCGAATACGCCGACTCGCGCGGGCTGCGCGTGGGCGTGGATCGCGCGGCGGGCATCATCCGCGGCGTGAAAATTTTGGGGCTCGAATCGCGCAACGGCCGCAGTTATCTGCCCGACGCTTTGGCCGGCGCCATTGCGCTGTACGAAGGGGCGCGGGTGAACGTGAACCACGCTCGCGGCGGAGCGCGGGGCCCGCGCGACTATCAAGACCGGATTGGGCTGATTCGGCAGGCGCGATTCGAGAGCGGCGCGGGGTTGTTTGGCGACCTGTGCTTCAACCCCCGTCACGCGCTGGCCGAGCAATTGTTGTGGGACGCCGAGCACGCGCCGGAGAACGTGGGCCTGTCGCACAATGTCGACGCCTGCACCAGCCAACGCGACGGGCGGACGATCGTGGAGTCGATCGCGGCGGTGCATAGCGTCGACTTGGTGGCCGACCCGGCGACCACGCAAGGCTTGTTTGAAGAAGCGCCGGTGGGGCCGCAGCACGAGATAGCCGCTGGCGACTTGCAAGCCGAAATCGAAACCCTACGCGGCCAGCTTGACCAGGCGCGCACGGCGCTGGCGCTGGCCACGCGGCGCGAACTGGTGCGCGAGGCGCTGGAAGAGCATGGCCTGCCGGCGCAAGGGGGCGGCGGCTGCATGGTGAGCGCCGCGTTTTACGAATCGCTGATGGCCGCGGGGGACGAGCGCGGGGTGCGACGGC
>JAIBBY010000029.1 GCA_019694455.1 Pirellulales bacterium | reverse complement strand
ATGATCGCGGCGAAACGTCTTAACGCCGACGTGCGCCAACCACCATGCCGACAGCGGCCAAGGCGCCAAGGCCGGCCAGGACGATGGACGCCGGTTCGGGCGGCGTGGCGGTGAGGGTGGTCAGGCTAAAGTCGACGTTGTCTGTGCCCGGCAGATTGAACTGGAAGATCACATCCTCGACCGAGGTGAACTGAAATCCGCCGTTGACGGTAAAGAGATTGAACGGAACAAAAATGCTGGTGGGCGAGACGATGCTGCCGAGCGATCCGATGTAGACCGCGCTGCCCGACGGGTTGGCGAGCAGAATCTCGTAGGAAAAGTTAGGCGCGCTGCCCGGATCGACGAAACCAAAATCCAAGCGGATGCCGGTGTTCGTACCGTCCACGAGATCGACGCCGCCGAGGCCCGCTTGGCCAATTCCGTTGTAGCTGAGGTCAATCAGGCTGCCCGGCACGCCGCTGTTGAGCAGGAATTGTCCGCCGCCAATGGTGCCGACCGCGCTGACGGGTCCGGAGACGCCTTGCACGTCGATGGTCAATTCGCGCTCGCCGCCGAGAATTCCGGCGCCGGTCTGCGCCAGATTATAGGGGTCGCTATCGAGCAGGTTGATGACGAAGGTGGTTGGATTCGCCGGATCAGCGAAATTGTCAATCAACACTGGCGCGGCAGAAGTAGTGGCCGCCGAGAGAGAAAAAATGCAAACAAAAGCCAATACCCAGTTCCGATCCGCAATTCGACTCATGTAGCTTCTCCTAAAGAAGCGCCGCATGTGTCACGCCGTCATCGCGCGGTCGTACGCCAGATCAAGGTCGCCGTATCATGAATCGGGATCGCGATTCGTCCTGTGGCGAGCTGCGCGCAAAAAACGGCAGCCAGCAAGTTCGCGATAGACCGATCAGCCAAACAGAAACGGCTGGAAGAGGTCGAGGACCGCACGGATTGACTTTGGTGAGTGGTCGAGCTCCAGCTCAGACCGAACAATCTCACCCGGCGTGCATTAGCGGCCCTTCAGACGTTAAGAACCAAGGATCCCCTGTGGAACTACTGGGCCCAAGCATAGTTGGCGCTCGATGGGAGTTCAACAGTTGAATCGAAAGAATTTTTGCCAGCAGCGCCGTAAGTTGTGCAATTGGCATGCTTTGCGGCGCCAACTATTTTTCAGTTTCGATCGGTGGTTGGCTTGCTAGGCCAATCAGGACCTCACGGACGGCGATCATTTGCTGCGGTGAAAGCGTCAAATAGCGGCGGCGTCCGGCCTCGGTGGGGCTGAATTGGGTGATGGAATGCTCGTCGACCGAAATTTCGCCGCGGGGCGAAATCCCAAAGTAATCGCGATCTGGCCGGACAGCGTACAGCACGCTGGTGAGATCCCAGGTTTCGCGATCGTACGGCATCTTTTGATACAGCCCATAAGCCTCCGCCAGCGGATGATCGGCGTAGCGAAAGTCGTTCTGAATGCTTACCGCAGGAAACTTGATCGCCGAGCCAATCTCGAAACCGCTGGCCACTAGTTCGCCGGGCCATTCGGCGAAGACTTTGCGCGCGGCGGGCTCATCGATAAAGACGTTGTATTCTTTGACGCGGTTCTCCGAACTGAACATGCCCGCCATCATCGAGAGCAAACGCGCCTTCTGGGCGCACAGTTCGCGGCCGCCAAGCTTTGAGTATTGATCGGGTGGCGAATCGAGCAGTCGGGCGACGTTGGTGGAAAAGCCCACCACCACCAGCACCACCGATTGATCGGGCTGAGCGGCCAAGGTTTTGCGTAACAGCGCCACTGCCTCAGGGGCGTCGGCGCCGTTGGTCAAGTCGTGCGGCCAGCGCTGTGCGCCGTCCTTGGTGGCGGCGGCGGGTTGTTCGATATAGGGGCTGGGCTCGGGTGTTTCCCCATGGCGGACCATGCCAATCGGAATATCGCCACGGCCATAAAAGGTGTTGACCAAATCCACGAACGGCGCGGCGCTAGGGTGATCTTTGCTGAGCGTGACTGCCAATAACTGGCACTCGCCGCGCGATTGCAAGGCGTGAATCACGCCTAGCGCCAAGGCGTCGTCGATGTCGTTGCCCATGTCGGTGTCGAAAACGATCGGCGTTGGTGGCGCGGCGGTCACGGCAAGCGAATCGCCAGCAACCCAGAGCATCAACGCCAGAAATGGGCGGGCAAAGCGGCTATTTGACGACAATTTTGTCGATCCCTTCGATATGTGGTGGATATTGGGGGTTCATTTCTTCAAGCGCATTTCGCAGGATGCGGCTGATGATCAGATCGCGCTGCGGTTTGGAATCGGCCGGCACGATGTGCCATGGCGCATGCCGTGTGTTGCAGGCGGTGAGCGCGTCGGAATAGACGCGCTGAAACCGTGGCCACAACTTGCGGTCTTCCAGATCGTCGCGGCGGAACTTCCAGCGCTTTTGCGGATCGTCGATGCGCGCTTGCAGCCGACGCCGCTGCTCGTCCTTGCTGATGTGCAAAAAACACTTAACGACGACGGTTCCCTCGCGCACCAGCATACGCTCAAAATCGTTGATGATGCGGTACCGGCGGCGGCATTCCTTTTTGCTGATCCACTTGCGCACCCGCACGACCACCACGTCTTCGTAGTGCGAGCGATTGAATATGCCGATCTGTCCGCGCCGCGGCGTCTGCCGATGGATGCGCCACAAAAAGTCGTGAGCTAGCTCGTCTTCGTTCGGCGCCTTGAACGGCACCACGCGGCACAGCAGCGGATTGAATCCGCGCATCACATTGCGGATCGTGCCGTCCTTGCCCGAGGTGTCCATGCCTTGCAGTATCAACAGCAACGCTTGTTTGCTCTCGGCGTACAAACGCGAGGCGAGACCTTCCATGGCTTCAATATTGGCGTTCAACTCGGGCTCAATTTGGTCACGGTTGCCGTCCCCCGTGCGACTGGCGGGATCGAATTCGGCCAGATCAATCACGCTGCCGGCGGTCGGCTGAATGGGTGGGTGATTGTGGTGTTCGCTCATGCGTAGTGTCCTCGGGGGATTGCCGGTGGCATCCGATTAGAATAATCGGCCCGGTTGTTCGTCAAAATCCCTTGGCGCGGCTTAACTACCCTGTTCCCTAGGGGGACCCCCGCGCCGCGACCAGCGCTGCCGTATGATTGAGAGCGTCGCACGGGTATCGCGGAAGTCGACAATCGCCGCACGATGAACGTTTCTGGCCGAATTGCTTGGAACTCGGTGGTGGCTTGGCTGAGCAGCCTGGTCGGCGCCATCGGCGGCTTCGTGCTCGTGCGCTACTTGGTCGATTCGCTGGGGATCACTGAATACGGCGTGGTCGAACTGCTCGACACGCTGGTGGTGTTCACCATGCTCAGCGACCTGGGGTTGCGCGGCGCGCTGGGGCGACATCTCACCGAGCATGTAGCGCGCGGCGACCAACGCCGCGTGAACGAGTTGCTCACGTTGTCGGTAGCCTGCTACCTGGTGATCGGCCTGGTGCTGTTCGGCGCTTTGTGGTTCGCGGCGCCTTGGCTGGCCACGCTATTTCAGATTCATGGCGCCGAGCGCGACTCGACCATCTGGCTCATTCGGTTGTTCGTCCCCAGTTACACGCTGGTGATGTTCGTAGGCACCAGCTTCTCAGCGCTAATCGAGTCGTATCATCGGTTCGACTGGGTCGATCTGACGCATACGCTGGAAATTGTGCTGCGACTGACGCTGATAGCGGTGGCCATCAGCGTCCTCGGCATGGGGCTGAAAGGTTGGGCTGCCGGGTATCTGCTCGCCAAGCTGATCGCCGCTTCGATCTACGCCTGGCAGGCGCGGCGTCTATCGCCGGGCGTGGCGATCGCGCCCCGCTATTTGGGGTGGTCGGCATCACGCGAGTTGTTCACCCTGGGCGGCCTGATGCTGGTTTATCAACTGGTATTGAAGCTCAGCGCGCAGACCGATCCGCTCGTGCTCGGCGGATTCTTGGGACCGACAGCGGTGGCGCTTTATAAGCCGGCGTTTCGGTTGATCACAGCCGCATCCCCCTTCGTGGCGGTGTTGAGCCGGCAGTTTCGCCCGCTGGCGACCGACTATCATGTGCAAGGGCGGCACGAGTTGGTGCATGAGTTGCTGGTGCGCGGCACGCGACTGAGTTTGCTGCTGGCGCTGCCATTCTCGACGGTGCTGTTTTGCTTCGCGTTTCCGCTAGTGCGGTTGTGGTTGGCCAAGCCGGAGTTTGAAATCACCGCGTGGCTCTTGATGCTTTGGGTGTTGGCGGATTTGGCCGCTAGCGCCGCCGGGACGCAGTTTCAATTGCTGTTAGGCGTTAACCAAGTGCGCTTTGTGGTCGCAACTCAGGCGGTCGCCGCGATGGTGAATCTTGGCGCCTCGCTCGCGCTGGTCGCCTGGCTGACGGCCACGGGGCGTGGCGTCAACGCCTGTCTCATCGCCATCCTCGTGCCAACCATCGCCACGGCGTGGCTGCAACGATTGTTGGTCACTTGGCATGTGGCGGGCGTCACCCAATTGGGTCTATGGCGCTACTTGCGCAGCGGCTTCTTGCCCGCGGCCGTAGTGGGCGCGATCTTGATGGTCTTCGGCATCGGCCTGAACTGGTTGGCGCGTCCGCAGTCGTGGCAGGCGCTGGCGTTTTGCGCGGTGTCTGTGGGGCTTGTCTGGTTGGCGCTGACCTGGCTTATCGGTCTCGATAGTGAGGATCGGCGGCGAATCACTCGGCTCGCGCGGCGCTCGCCCGATCCGAAACCTGTCGCCGAGCCAATGGCGGCCAGCGCGACGCCATCGAGTTGCGACTCGTCTGCGTCAATGTGAAGACCGGCGAGGCCACGCGAATTAGCCTTTCTCGTGGCCAGCGAGTATGCTCAACGCACTGTGATCTCTGCCGCCGCCGGAGTCGTGCTGATGCTTGGCGACCGTTGTTCATACCAGCTTGGGCATGGCGCCCTGACGGCCCACATGCGGCGGCGCACATTTCTGGTCGCCAGCGGATTGGGGTTTTGTGGGCTGCATGCGCCACAGTTGACAAGCGCCGGCGCGGTGCCTGCCACGGGAGCGGCGAAGTCGACCATCTTGATCTGGCTCAGTGGCGGAGCGTCGCACCTCGACACCTGGGACATGAAGCCGCACGCGCCGCGCGAATATCGCGGACTGTTCGAGCCGATCGCGACGAGCGCGCCCGGCATCGAACTCTGCGAGCATCTGCCGCTCATGGCCAAACAAGCGCATCATCTGGCCATTGTGCGATCGCTGGGACATTATCGGCGCGGCACGGGCGATCATCATGCCGGGTATTACTACAACCTGACCGGGCACGCGCCCGATCCCAGCTTTGTGCAGCTTGGCAACGACCGCACGCCGCGCGGCGATGATTGGCCGTTTGTCGGCGCCGTGATCGGCGCGAAGCGGCCACAGCATCCCTACTTGCCGCAGGTGATCAGCTTGCCGCAGAAGCCGGGCGCGCCGCGTTACACGCGGCCAGGGCAATTTGCCGCGATGCTGGGCGTGGAGTTTGATCCGTTCTACGTTGAGGGAGAACTCGATCGGCCACTGGCGTTTCGCGTGCCGGCCTTGTCGCTAGAGGGTGAATTGACCGCCGAGCGATTTGTCTCGCGCAAGGGCCTGCTGCAAGAAATCGACGAAGCGCATCGCGCGCTGGACGCTGGCGCCGACCTCGAAGTTTATAGCAAGCAACAGCACAAGGCGTTCTCGCTACTCAGTTCGGCGCAAACGAAGACTGCTTTCGATGTCTCGACCGAGTCAACGGCGACGCGCGAACGCTACGGCACGAGCGTCAATGCAATGAGCATGCTGCTTGCGCGGCGATTGGTCGAGGCGGGCGTGCCGTTTGTCAGCGTGTTCTGGAAAGAAAACGAAAAGCTTTCTGATGCAAAGCACTGCGCCAGCGGCGGCGGCTGGGATACGCACGGCAACAATTTCGGCTGCCTTCAGGAGTGGTTGTTGCCCGAGTTCGACCAATGTTATTCCGCGCTGCTTGCCGATCTGTCCGAGCGCAATTTGTTGGACAGCACGCTGGTGATGGTCAACAGCGAGATGGGGCGCATGCCGAAAATCGGCGATCCACGCTCCGGCGGCGCCACGGGGGCCGGCCGAGACCATTGGACACACGCCATGAGCGTGCTGCTGGCGGGGGGCGGGGTGCGCGGCGGGCAAACGTATGGCAGCACGGATCGCGTGGGTGAGTTTCCCTCCGATCAACCAGTCGCGCCTGAAGATATTGCCAAGACGCTATACCATGCCATGGGGATTACTGACCTCTCGCATGTCGACCGAGAAGGCCGACCCATCCAACTACTTTCCGAAGGGGACGTGCTGCGCGAGCTGTTTTGAAAACAGCCAGCCGCGATCGGGCGCCCGACTCCAAGGTGGCCCTGAGGTCGCCTCCCCGTCAGCCGACACCACGACCGCCGTTTGGGCCACGAACGACCAACGCAGTCATAGCCCGCACGATTGATAAAACGCGCGCCGTTGTCCCGAGCTAGAGTTGCTAAGTGGCTGAGGCTTGCAACTTGTGTGGCGGTGGGCGCTGATGACTACGATTTCTCAAAGATCGCGTGTCATGGGCGCACGCCCCGTGGCATGGTCGCGCGACGCTTTGTTGAGTGGCGGTGCCATGCTGCTCTTGGCGGCGTTCTATGCGCGCCAGTTCGCGCTGCGACTGGGCGACCCCGACTTGTGGGGGCGGCTGGTAGTGGGCGAGCTTTTTCTCCGCGCAGGGGCCATGCCAGCGGCCGACCCGTTTGCCTACACACCCACTTTGCCGCTGTGGGTCGATCACGAGTGGCTCACCGGGGTCGTCTTCTACAGCTTGTTTCAGGTCTGGGGAGACGCCGGCATCTTGGTGTTCAAGACGTTATTGGGATTGGCGGCAGTCGGTTTGACGTGGCTGACCGCGCGCCGCGCCGGCAGCACTTGGCTGGCCATGGTGGCGATGTTCGCGGTCGCGATGCCGGTGTTCGGCTATGGCCTGATGCCAAGGGCGCAGCTCTTCACCTACTTCTTCTTCGCACTGTGGCTGTACCTGCTAGAGGGTTACCGTCGCGGCGGGGAGCGCTGGCCCATGTTCGCATTGCCGATCACGATGGTCGCCTGGTGTAATCTGCATGGCGGATTCCTGGCGGGCATGGGTCTGCTAACACTTTATGCCGTGGGCATGATTGGCGATCGGCGTGGCCGTTTGCTGCTGGGAATGCTGCTGACCTGTGCGTGCGCGACGTTAATCAATCCTTACGGCTTCGACTATTGGCTGTATCTGATTCCCGCCGTCACCATGCGTCGGCCGGGTGTGGCGGAATGGGCGCCAGTTCCATGGAATGTGACCTATTTTCCGTTTTGGATTCTGGCGATCTTGGCCGTCGCAGCGCTATGGCAACTGCGCGATCAGTGGCGCCAATCACTGGCTCCGATGCTAGTGATTGGCGTGACGCTGGTGTTGGCCATGCGGCACGCGCGGCACATGCCGCTGTTTGCAATTGCTTGCTGCGGCCTGACGCCGGGGATTCTCTTTCCGCGTCCGCGTCCCTATTGCTCGTTGATTGGCGTTGCGCGCCGGGCTGATGTGCTGATGGCGCTGACCATGCTGCTATTGGCCTGTTTTCAGCTCTACGGGATGGCGGCGCTCGATGGGCCGGCGGAGTTTGCGCTGCCGCAATCAACCGCCATCGAAAACATGGTGATTTATCCTGTGAACGCGATCGACTTCTTGCAGCGCGATCCGCAGGGGGGCAACTTGGCCGTGCCGTTCAATTGGGGCGAGTACGCCATCTGGCGATTATGGCCCACCTGCCGCGTGTCGCTCGATGGCCGCTACGAAACGGCCTATCCCGATGCGACGGTCCAGATGGTCGACGATTTCTTCGCGGTGCGAGGCGACTGGCGCGCATTGATCGACCAATATCCCACGCGCCTGGTGCTGGCGCCGGCTGGTTCGCCCATTAACGAACGGCTGGCCGCCGAAGCAGATTGGCGGCGCGAGTACACCGATCCGGTGGCGACGGTCTGGCGGCGCCGACCGTAGGTTAGCGCTCCGCCACGGCGGCGACTTCCGCCGCTTCCTTGGCGCCCCGCGCGGCTTGCACCTGAGAGAAGACCTCGGCGATGACGTCTTCGAGCGGTGGATCCTCGACGCTCACATCTTCGATGGAGTGCGCGGCCAGTACGTGGGACAACACCTCTGGCACGCTGCGGCGCTCGACGCGCAGCTTGACCTTGGGCGCCCGCGCCTCGAGCACTTCGCCGTACATCGACAGGTCGGGGGGGCCGTGCTCATCGGCGAATTGCAGAGTAAGCAGCTTTTGACTGCTGAAGCGATCGCGTATGCCCGCCAGCGATCCGTCGTAAATCACTTCGCCGTTGGCGATGATCACCGCGCGCTGACAAAGCGCCGCCACATCCTTCATGTAGTGGCTGGTGAGCAGAATTGTGATCCGTCGCAATTCTTGATAGTGCTTGAGAAACTGCTGAATGTTGTGCTGAGCGACCACATCGAGCCCAATGGTCGGCTCGTCGAGAAAGAGCACCTCCGGCGAATGAAGTAGCGCCGCGATTAGCTCCATCTTCATGCGTTCGCCCAGCGAAAGCTCGCGCACCGGCCGGTTGAGCAACTGCCTGACCGCGAGCAGGTCGACCAGTTCGTCCAGCGTGGCGTCGAACTGGCGCGGATCGATGCGGTAGATCTGCTGATGCAGTCGAAACGACTCTTGGGCCGGCAGGTCCCACCAGAGTTGATTTTTCTGTCCCATGACCAGGGCGAAGCGGCGGCGGTACCCGTTTTCTCGTCGCCAAGGGACAAACCCCATCACGTGGGCCGAGCCAGCGGTGGGATGAATGACCCCGGACAGGAGCTTGAGTGTGGTGGTCTTGCCAGCGCCGTTGGGCCCCAGAAAGGCGACGAACTCCCCTGCTTCGACGTCGAGATCGATGCCGCGCACCGCCTGCACCTCGCGATGTTCGCGGCGGAACAGTCCGCGAATGGAAGGGAGTAGCCCCTCTTTTTTCTGATAGACGCGGTACGATTTGGAGAGATTGCGTATTTCGATAATCGCCATGGCGGGCGAATTATAGAAGCGCCTCGCAGGGCGGAACAGTAGCGAACCGCCGCCGCGACCCGCGACCCGCGTTGTCAATTTGGGGAGTCAGGGCTATACTTTCCGCCGAAATTGCACGGAGGAAAGACTTTCTGTCGCCAGGAGTTTCAGCCACGCTCAAGGCACGCGTCGGCATCGGGCACGATACGCATCGGCTTGCGCCGGGGGGGCCGCTCGTGCTTGGTGGCGTCACCATTCCGCACGAGCAGCACCTGGTCGGCCACAGCGACGCCGACGTGTTGCTGCACGCCATCACCGATGCCTTGCTCGGCGCCGCGGCGCTGGGCGACATCGGCGAATTGTTTCCCGACGACGCCGAGGAGAATCGCGGCCGTGATTCGGCCGAGATGCTGAGCCTGGCCTGGCAAAAAGTCTCCGCCGCCGGCTATCGAATCGTGAATCTGGATTGCATTGTGTTTGCCCAACGGCCCAAGTTGTCGGCCTATAAAGACGCGATTCGCCACCGGGTGGCGCAGTTGCTCTCGGTCGACGCGACGGCGGTGGGCGTCAAGGCCAAGACCGGCGAACGGGTTGGTCCCGTCGGCCGCGAAGAAGCCATCATGGCCCAAGTAGTTGCATTGCTCGAACTATGACCACTCAACTCGCTTCCGCCCCTGGCGCGTCAATGTCGCCACCCGCCGATACGATTCGCATTTACAGCACGCTGTCGCGGACCAAATCGTCATTGGAACCCGTTACACCGGGCAAGATTGGCATCTACTTGTGCGGCCCCACGGTGTACAAGCCGAGTCACATTGGCCACATGGTCGGGCCGGTGATCTTCGACGCCATCAAGCGTTTTCTGGTTTACTCGGGCTATGAGGTGACGTTTGTCGTCAACATCACCGATATCGACGACAAGCTGATCAACGAGTCGCAGGCGCGCGGCATCACGCTGGACGAACTGGCCCGCGAGATGGAAAACGACTACCGCGCCAACTTGGCCGCGATGGGCATCGACACGATCGATCACTTCCCACGGGCGACCGACAACATTGTGGAGATCGTCCAGTTCATACAGGACCTGGTGACCAAAGGCTTCGCGTATCCGGCCGAGGGGGGCGATGTTTACTTCGACGTCAGTCGCGATGCCGAGTATGGCAAGCTGAGCGGGCGCGATGTGGCTTCGCTGCAAGGCGAAGGGGGAGAGATGGCGGGCCGCAAGCGCAACGCCGCCGACTTTGCCCTATGGAAAGGCGCCAAGCCCGGTGAACCGTCGTGGCCTAGCCCGTGGGGCAATGGGCGCCCCGGCTGGCATATCGAGTGCTCGGCCATGAGCCGGCGGCTGTTGGGCGAGACGTTCGACATCCACGGCGGCGGGCTCGATTTGATGTTTCCGCACCACGAAAACGAGATCGCCCAGAGCGAATGCTGCCACGGCAAGCCGCAAGCCAAGTATTGGTTGCACAACGGCCTGATGCAGGCGGCCGACGAAGTGGGCAAGGTCGGTGGCCGCAACACCCGCGCCGGCGAATCGGCCGAAGGCAATCAGGCCGAGCAAGAGGCGGGCAAGATGGGCAAGTCGAAAGGCGCCTCGCCATTTCGTGACTTGATCAAAGAATTCAGCCCCGAGACGATTCGCTTCTATTTGTTGTCGAGCCACTATCGCCGGCCGATCTACTTCAGCACGGCGCGGATTGGCGAGTCGGCCACGAGTCTGGAGACGTTCTACCGGTTTTTCGAGCGATTCGAGCGGGTGACCGGTCACAGTTTTTACTCGCTCAAGCCGCCGGCGCGACGCATGGTGTCGCCAACCGAGCCGTTCGACGATCCGGTTTGGCGACAGATTGAAGAACGGCGCCAACGGTTCATCGAGGCCATGGACGACGACTTCAACACCGGCGGCGCCGTGGGCGACTTGTTTGAACTAGTCCGCATGCTCAACCGGATGATCGACTCGGGCAAGTTGGAAGATCCCTCAGCGCGTAGCGCCGAGAGCGTGAAGCTATTGCAGGCCGGGACCTTGGTGCTGCGCGAGTTGAGCGCCGTGCTCGGTCTTTTTCAAAAGCCGGTCGAGGCGCCAGACGCCGCGGCCAACAACGAATTGGTCGAACAGCTCATGGCGTTGTTTATCGAGTTGCGGGCCGAAGCTCGCGCCAGCAAGAACTTTGCGCTGGGCGACAAGATTCGCAATCGGCTCGCTGAGTTGAACATCACTCTCACGGACCGCCCCAGCGGCACGGAATGGAAGATCGGCTAGAGCGCCATACCGGTCGACCGCGGATCCTTGGCATCGACCCAGGATTGAACATCACCGGCTATGCCGTGCTGGAGGTGACTCCGCAGGGACCCAAGGTATGCGAAGCGGGGGTGGTGCGTGGGCACGATCGCGGCTCGCTCACCAATCGGCTGGCCGAGGTGCATAGCGGCGTGCTCGACGTGATTCGCTCGTTACAGCCGGGCATCATGGCGCTAGAGCAGCTTTACTCACATTACAAGCGGCCGCGCACCGCGATCTTGATGGGCCACGCGCGCGGCGTGATTTGTCTGGCGGCATCGCTGTCGACTATCCCCGTCAAGCACTACAGCGCCACGCAAATCAAAAAGATCCTCACCGGCAACGGTCGCGCGCCTAAAGCGCAGATGCAAGACGCGGTGCAGCGCGAACTTAATCTGGCGACGTTGCCCGAGCCTCCCGACGTGGCCGACGCGCTGGCCATTGCCTTGTGTCACTACTATTTGCAGCCGGAATACAGTCAACTTGCCAAGCGGCGCCGCGCGTAGCGGTCCCGCCCCTCCAACTTTTCCAGGGCAGACGATGCGCACGCCCGCCTTTTCAATCGGTTGCTTTCTCTTGGCGTCTCTCTTGGGCGCGATTGGCCAGTTTCTTTACAAGTCGGGCGCCGAGCGCGTCAGCGGATCGCTGGCCAGCTACGTTTGGAACGCGCGCCTCATTGGTGGAGTCGTTTGCTACATCGCGGTGATGGCGCTGTTTGTGGCGGCTTTCCGGCGGGGCGGCAGCCTCGCGGTGTTGTACCCAATCTATGCGACGACGTTCATTTGGGCCGCTGTGATTTCTTGGTTGGCCTATCAGGAACCAATCAAACCGATCAACGTCGCTGGTATGGCGGCATTGATCGCTGGCATGTACTGGATGGGGAAGTGACCGATGGCGCAAGTCCGCTACGAACCCGGTGAACGTCGGCCGATTGCCTCGCGCAACTTAAAGGCGTCGCAGGCCATCGCCGCCTGGTTGGCGTCTCGCGGCGTCTCTCCCAATGGAATCTCGATTGCCGGCGTCGTTGTCAGCGCGCTGGCGAGTCTGGCCTTCTGGTCGACGGCGGCGTATCCGGACTTCAATCGACTGGCTTGGTTGGTGGGCGCGGTGTGTGTGCAGTTGCGTCTGCAAGCGAACATGTTCGACGGCATGGTGGCGATCGCTTCCGGCAAAGCTTCTCGGCTCGGCGAATTGTTTAACGAAGCGCCGGACCGGTTCTCCGACGCCTTCATGCTGATCGGCTTGGGTTACGCGGCAGCTAGCGACCCAACCTTGGGCTATCTGGCCGCCCTGGGCGCTGTATTAACCGCCTATGTCCGCGCGCTGGGTAAAGTGGCGGGCGCCCCACAAGATTACTGCGGTCCGATGGCCAAACAGCATCGCGCGCTGATGGTCACAATCTTGGCCGTTTACATGGGACTGGCGCCAGCGGCCTGGCGGCCAATGGATTGGCGGCTGCCCGCACTGGTGTTGGCGATGATCTTTGTTGGCACACTGGTCACCACGGCGCGGCGTTTGTGGCGCGCCGCTCGATACTTGCAGGGGTCATGACATGCTCGATGCTCGCTCGCGTGCGCGGTTATTTGACTACGAGCACGCGCTAGATCAACCCTTTACATTTTGGGTGGCCGCAGCGCTGGCCGTGTTGTTGGTCGTCGCGCTCGTGGTGATCGCCGCGCTGCGAGCGACTGAGCGCATCGGCGCCGAGAGCTATCGCGAGCTCATGCGGCGCACACAGTCGTGGTGCGTGTTGGTTCCGTTGTTACTGGCGCCGGTGCTGGCCGGGGCGTTTTGGACCATCAGTGGCATCGCTATTCTCGGCATCTTCTCGTTTCGAGAGTTTGCACGCGTGGTCGGTTTGGCGGCTGAAACGCGCGTCATGTGGTGCGTGCAGATTGCCATCGTGCTGGTGGCCTTGGCCTCGCTCGATCATTGGTACGCGTTCTTCATGGCGCTGGTCCCCTTGGGAGCGGTCGCGATTGCCGCCGTAGCGATCCTGAACGACCAGCCCAAAGGTTATGTGCTGCGCGTGGCGCTGGGCGTATGGGGGTTTCTGCTATTTGGCAGCGCGCTCGCCCACTTGGGTTATCTGGCCAACGATTGGGCTTACCGGCCGATAATTATTCTGGTTGTGCTCAGCGTCGAACTGAACGACATCTTCGCCTACTGCTGCGGCAAGCTTTTTGGCCATCACAAGTTGGCGCCGCAGACCAGTCCCAACAAAACCGTGGCGGGGGCGCTGGGCGCGCTCGCGTTGACCACGCTGGTCGTTTCGTTTGTAGGCCGCATGGTGTTCGCCGAAGCGCCCTTGAACCAAACGCCGTATCTCATCGGCCTGGGGCTAACGATCAGCCTGCTCGGACAACTGGGAGACCTGATGCTCTCCAGCGTCAAGCGCGATGTGGGCGTCAAGGACATGGGGGAGTTGATCCCCGGACACGGCGGGCTGCTTGATCGCTTTGACAGCCTGCTCTTGGTGGCGCCCGCCGTGTTTCACTACGTCAACTACTTTCGCGGCGTCGGCATGAACGAGCCGACGCGCATCTTCTTTTAGGCCGCTAGCCGCCTTGCTCGCCGCCGCGCCGCCCATCCCAGCGCAAAGCATCCCGACAGCGTTATGGTTGCTGAGGCGGGTTCAGGTATCTCCGCCAATACGCGAATTTGATCCACCACCAGAGCAGCGTCGGATTCAAACGAGACAGTCACTTGATTGCCGTCCCAGAAAATCTCGTCGGGTGTGATGATGAACGGGATCTCCATGCCTCGAAAGCCAGTTCCGGTGGGGTAAGTCGTTCCCAGCGCGCCCACCAACGGATCGGTCGCGTCCAAATTGGCGTCGCTGAAAATGATGCCGAGCACTTTCGTGGGTGAGATCACGGTGCCGGTGACGACGCCAAACGCGGAGCCGACTGGATCGCGATGAAGAAAGTAGCTTCGCACCCAGGTGCCCGCCGGAATAACGCCGGGGTCGTCAGGATTCGAATTGTCGTACAACCCAGGCGTGGCGATATCGACGGCGACAGCCACGCCAAGCAAGACTTGCTGCTCGTCGAAACGATACGCGTCGGTATTGCTTTCGAGCACTCCGGGCAAGACCGACGGCGGCGGCGCAATGGGTATGACGCCTGCCAAGACTGTAGTGGAACTGGCCAGCGCTGCGAGAACCATCGACAGCGTGACGGCGCAGCGCATCCCGTTGCGCGCGCATGCGGAAGCAAGCTGAGTACACATTAGCGGCTCCTTCTGTGATTGGCCGCCTGAGTACGGGGGCGATGTCCTATACAGGGCCCGTACCCGGAAGAGAGAATGGTGGTTCGGCAGTCACTGCCGACAGATCATCTGCTCACCCACTAAGCGCAGAGTCTACTCCGACTCGAAAGTTTGGCAATCAATTCATTTGTTACATGAACGCGTTTTCAGCGACGCATTATTTACTTGCGGCTCTGATTGTCCTGAGCCCATTGCTCGTCTACTTGGCGGTTGGCTTGTGGCTCCACTTGCGGCCGCTTCCAACAACGCGCTGTCCGGCATGCGACGGCACGCTGCAAATCTCTCCCTGAGGATTATGGGATGGCATCCGTGACGGCAAGCGATGTGGCGGCAGCGTCAAGCGGGGCGACTGCCAGGAATGCGGCCGCTCCTTTCGCCGCTATGACACCTTGGTGAATGGAGACTGGGTAAATGGGGACTGGTTCGAGCAGCGGGGCGAATGCGATGCCGGGTGGTGATATCGCGAATTGCTTTTTACCCGAGGGAACGGCGCCGAGTAGGATGCGGGCATGGATGAGGCGATCCTCACGCTCGTCGGTTTCTGGTGCGTTGCGGCATCAACGGGGTACTTTTCTAGTCGTCCACGTCAATTCGTGCGCCTATTTGTTCCGGCCGAAGAGACACGAACTGTTTATCGGAATCTGCTCAAGTCGGATTTTGAACGTGGCATGCGATGGATGGCGGTCATTCAGGCGATATTCAGTGTCGCTGTCGCGGTATTCGTCGCGCTAGTGAGCTAGTACGCTGTTGACTGGGCATCGTGTCCGCGGGGGTCAAGAATTTCGCACCCCAAACCGTGTCACTTGCCCGTTTTCGCTTCATTGACGGGGGGGAGGGGGATTTTACAATGAACCGTTTTCCCAGACGGCACTTGCGCCGATTCCGGGAAACCAATCACCCCACGACGCCGGGAGCCGACGGGCTTGGAAGATGCGATTACGAAGGCCGATGTCCTGATCGAGGCGCTGGGCTGGATCCGCCGGTTTCGCGATAAGATCACGGTCATCAAGCTCGGCGGCAGCGTGATGGAAGACGCCAACGCGCTGCGGCACCTGCTGCTCGATATCGTCTTTATGGAGACGGTCGGCATGCGGCCGGTGGTGGTGCATGGGGGCGGCGCGGCGATCAGCCGGGCCATGACCGAGGCGGGGCTGGAGGCCCGGTTCATTCAAGGCCGCCGATATACCGATGCCGCCGCCCGCGACATTGTCGAACGCGTGCTGGCCTACGAAACCAACGAGGACCTGGTTGCCCGGATGGAAGGATTGGGGGGCCGCGCGGCGCCGCTCAATTTTCGCACCACCAACGTGCTGTTCGGCAAGCGACTGACGCTGGCCGATCCGGAGGGTCAGTCAATCGATCTGGGATACGTGGGGGACGTGACGCGGGTCGATCGCGAGACGATCGAAAATCTTTGTTATGCCGATATCGTGCCGGTGATTCCCTCGATGTGCTTGGGCGACGACGGCGAAAAACTGAACGTCAACGCCGACACGGCGGCGCAGGCAGTGGCACTGGCCTTGGGCGCCGAAAAGCTGGTGTTCTTGAGCGACGTGAATGGTGTGCGCCGTGACAAGAACGATCCCGGCACGCTCGTCCATTCGCTCAACGCCGGTCAGGCGCAAGATTTGATCCGCAGTGGGGCGATCGAGTCGGGAATGATCCCCAAGGTCGAGGCCTGCCTCGACATGCTCGATCGGGGCGTGCGCAAGATTCACATCATCGACGGACGTTTGCGACACTCGCTGCTGTTGGAAATTTACACCAGCAGCGGCGTTGGCACGGAAATCATCCGGGAGTAATTGGCGGGAGAAGTCCATCCTGCGGAGCGAACCTGAACCCGCGGCGCCGTCTCTTGTGGAGATTGGTTTCGCGGCACGGGGCCGGTGAAACGCTGGTCATCAATTGGGAGCCTGGGCCATGGCGACGGCAGCCTTAAATTCGGCGGAAACGATCGAACTGTTCAAGCAGTACGTGATCCCCAATTACACGCGTTTTCCGGTGTGTCTAGTGCGCGGCGAAGGCTCGTACGTCTGGGACGCCGAGGGAAGCAAATACCTGGACCTCTTCCCCGGCTGGGGTTGCAACCTCTTGGGGCACTGCCCCGAGCCGGTGGTGCAGGCGGTGCAGGAACAGGTGGCCAGTCTGATTCATGTGCCGAACACCTGGTACATGGAGGCGCAAGGACGCTGGGCCCAAATGCTGAGCGAGCGCAGCTTTGGCGGGCAGGCGTTCTTCTGCAATTCGGGGACCGAAGCGAACGAGGCCGCGATCAAGCTGGCCCGCCTGCACACGCCGAAGCAGCGCTACAAGATCATCACGTTCGAGGGGGGCTTTCATGGTCGCACGCTCGGCGCCACCACGGCGACCGCGCAGCCCAAGTATCACGAAGGTCTGGGCCCGCTGATGGCGGGTTTTCTCTACGCGCCTTTCGGCGACCTCGACGCGGTACGTCGCCTGATCGACAACGAGACCGCGGCGATCATGATCGAGCCGATCCAGGGCGAAGGGGGTGTGCGAATCGCGCCGCCGGGCTTCCTGCAAGGACTGCGCGAGTTGTGCGACCAGCACGAACTGCTGTTGATCTTTGACGAGGTGCAGACCGGCTGCGGACGCACGGGCAAGTGGTTCGCCTATCAGCAATTCGATGTCACGCCCGACATCATGACCTTGGCCAAGGCGCTGTGCGGCGGCGTAGCGGGCGGGGCGCTGTTGACCACGCGCGAGATTGCCCCCAGCCTGCGGCCCGGCATGCACGCGGCCACTTTTGGCGGCAATCCGCTGGCGGCGCGGGCCGGCATCGCCACGTTGGAAATGATCGAAAGCGAGCGGTTGCTCGATCAAGCGCAGCGATTGGGCGAGGTGTTCCGCCAGCGCATGACGGCGCTGGCCAGCGAGTGCGAGTTGATCTCCGACGTGCGAGTGATGGGGGTGATGATTGGCGTGGAACTAAAAATCCCCGGCGCCGATGTCGTTAAAAGCTGTCTCGATCGCAAACTGCTGATCAACTGCACGCAAGGCAACGTGTTGCGGCTGTTGCCAGCCATGAACCTGACCGAGGCGCAGGCGCACGAAGGCTGCGACATCATTGCGGAGGCGGTCAAGCAGCAAGTACGTTAACCGTTCAAACAACGCGTTTTCCCCCAGCAAAGCCCACGGTAGTTCCCGTGGGCCATTTGCGTTTTCAGGGGGCAAGCGCAAAGCAGGATTCCATTGGCATT
Organism: Pirellulales bacterium; assembly: GCA_019694455.1. Taxonomy (NCBI): domain Bacteria; kingdom Pseudomonadati; phylum Planctomycetota; class Planctomycetia; order Pirellulales; species Pirellulales bacterium. The sequence continues at coordinate 44,516 of JAIBBY010000029.1, read as the reverse complement.
TTGAAAACCCAAGTGAAGCAAGACATGCGGCATCTGTTGACGATTGGCGACCTGAGCACGGCGGAGATTGAGCAGATCTTCGCCATCGCCAAAGACCTGAAAGGTCGCTACGAGGAAGGCCTGCGCGAGGCGCTGTTGCCGGGACGCGTGATGGGACTGTTGTTCGAAAAGCCGTCGCTGCGGACCCGCGTCAGCTTTGAAGCGGGCATGACCCACCTCGGCGGCGGCACTGTCTTCTTGGGAGACGAGGCGGGCTGGGGATCGCGCGAGAGCATCGCCGACTTTGGCCGCGTGCTCAGCCAATATGTCGATGTGCTGGTGATCCGCGCCAAGCGGCACGACACCGTGCAAGAACTGGCCTCTTATTGTCGCTGCGCGGTGATTAATGGTCTCACCGACTACGAACATCCCTGCCAGGTGCTGGCCGATTTGTACACGCTGCGCGAAATGGTGGGGCGTCTCAACGGCCACACGCTGGCGTACATTGGCGACGCCAACAACGTCGCCCGCAGCCTGGCCATGGCCTGCGGCAAACTCGATGTGCGGTTCACCATGGCCACGCCGGAGGGCTACCGCTTTGACGAAGCGTTTTTGGCGCGGCTGAAGCAAGAAGTCCCCAAGCTGGAGTTGACTGTCACCGCCGATCCGGCTGCCGCCGTGCGCGAGGCCACCGCCGTGTACACCGATGTATGGACCAGCATGGGACAAGAGGCCGAATCGGAAAAGCGGCGTCGCGATTTCGCGGGCTACCAGGTGAACGCCGCGCTGCTCAAAAAGGCGCCCCAGGGCGCCTACTTCATGCACTGCCTGCCGGCGCATCGCGAGGAGGAGGTCACCTCCGAGGTGATGGACTCGCCGCAGAGCATCGTGATCGAGCAGGCCGCCAATCGCATGCACGCCCAAAAGGGCATCTTGGCGTGGCTGATGAGCCGCTAGCTTCGTTGTCCCCCCTCAAAAATCCGCTTGTCCGCGAGACTCATGAAACGACACGACGATCGCCGCTTCGACCAACTCCGCGCGCTCAAAATCAAGCGGCGTTACACCAAGCCCGCGCCTGGCAGCGTGCTGATCGAAGCGGGGGACACCGTGGTGCTCTGCACCGCCAGCGTGTCGAACGAAGTGCCTAAGTGGATGCAGCTCGAAGGGCGCGGCTGGGTGACGGCCGAGTACAGCATGCTGCCCGGCAGCACCAGCCCGCGCAAGCCACGCGATCGCGGGGGGAAGATCGATGGCCGCACCACGGAGATTCAGCGGTTGATTGGCCGCAGCCTGCGTGCCGTGACCGACCTGACCGCGCTGGCGGGCTATACCATCACGGTCGATTGCGACGTGCTGCAGGCCGATGGCGGCACCCGCACCGCCAGCATCACCGGGGCCTTTGTGGCGCTGGTCGACGCGGTGCGCTCGCTCAAGTTGCCGGCGAGCGTGGCGCCGTTTCGGTCGAGCGTGGCGGCGGTGAGCGTCGGCATCGTCGATGGCCAGCCGGTGCTCGATCTCGACTACCAAGAGGACTCGGCCGCCGCGGTCGATATGAATGTGGTGATGACCGGCGGCGGGCAATTCGTCGAGATTCAAGGGACCGGCGAGGAAGCGACCTTCTCCGATCGCGAGCTGGCCGCGCTGCTCAAGCTGGCCCGCGCCGGCATCGAAGAGTTGACCGCGCTACAGCAAAAGGCGCTCGGCCGGCAGTGGCCGCTGGGGTAGCGCGCTAGCCAAACATGCCATTGGGCCCCTGCGCCTCGAAGGCGTTTTGAAAATGCTCGATGGTCGGCTGGCCGCGAGCGGGCCAGGTGATCGCCACGATGTCGAACCGCGACGGGCAATCGAGCAGCCCGTGAAATTTGAGAAACGACGTCGCCAGCCGCGTGATTTGAACTTGCTTGCGCCGATCAACCGCCTCGGCCGGGTGGCCGGCGTCGTGCGACTCGCGCGTTTTCACTTCGACAAAGACCACCGTGCGGCCATCGACCGCCACCAGATCGAGTTCTCCGCCCCCGCCGCCCCGTTCGCCCCGCGCGACGATCTTGTACCCTTGGCGCTTGAGAAATCGCGCGGCTGCGCGTTCCCCCCGCGCGCCAAGTGTTTGGCGCGGCAACCAGCGGCGCAGGCGGGTGATGAAGTTGGCTCTTGGCACACCGACACTATGGCCGCGCGCGGCGCCAAGAGCAACACAAGCCGTGCGTTATACCCCCCGCCGTGTCGCTTCAGCGGCCAAGCCCCGCGCGCAGCGCCAAGAGCCACCAAGATGGCGCGCCGAAGGGCGATCTGCCGTCCGCGTCCGTTAGCTCGCGGGGGCGGCGGCCTTCTTGTTGTCGACGCGGCGCTCGCGCAAGCGGGTGGCCTTGCCGATGCGGTCGCGCAGGTAGTAGAGCTTCGCCCGGCGGACGATGCCTTTGCGCTTGACCTCGATCTTGGCGATGCGCGGCGAATGGAGCGGAAACTTGCGCTCGACCCCTTCGCCCTGCACGATGCGGCGGACGGTGAACGTCTCGCGCAGGCCCGAGCCGGCGCGGGCGATCACCAGGCCGTTGAAGATCTGGATGCGCTCTTTCTCGCCTTCCAGAATGCGGGTATGCACGTCGACCGTGTCGCCGATCTCAAAATCGGGCAGGTCGGCCTTCAGTTGTGGTTGTTCGACGAGCTGAATGATTTGTTGGCTCATGGCAGGTCCTTTCGCTGCGTTGGTCGCTTATGGGCTCGTCGGTTGTGTTCGACGATCGGTTTGGAATTGATATCAAGTCGCTTGGGTCGCTTCGTCTTCTGGCCCGAGCAGGTCGCCACGTCGGCGGCGCGTGCGCTCGAGCGATTGTTGGCTTCGCCAGCGAGCGATCGCTTCGTGATCGCCCGACAGCAAAATCTCTGGCACTTCCTTGCCCCGATACTCGCGCGGCCGCGTGTACTGCGAATGTTCCAGCAGTCGGTTGCCGGGCGAGAATGAATCGTGGATGCTGCTTTCCTCTTTTCCCAATACTCCGGGGACCAGCCGAATCATCGTGTCGATCATCACCATCGCCGCGACTTCGCCGCCGTTTAAGACAAAGTCGCCGATCGAGATTTCGTCTGGTTCCAGGATTTCGTGTATTCGTTCGTCAAACCCCTCGTAGCGGCCGCACAACAGCACTAGCCGCGGTTGCTCCGCCAACTCCTCCACCACACGCTGCGTCAGCCGGCGCCCCTGCGGCGTGAGCAGCGCCACGCGGCCCGGCGGATCGGCCATCGCCCGCACCGCCTCGACGCACTCCACCACCGTGTCGACCTTGAGCACCATGCCCGGCCCGCCCCCAAAGGGGCGATCGTCGACCTGACGGTGCTTGCCGGTGGCCCAGTCGCGGATGTTGTGCAACTGCACGTCCACCAGCCCGCGTTCGATTGCCAGCTTCAACAGGCTTTGACTCAGATAGCCCAAAAACATTTCCGGAAACAGAGTCAGCACGTCGAACCGCATGGCAAAAATCGCGTCGCGCGCTTGCGGCCGGCCTGGCGCAAGCTACTCGGCGGCGGTCTCCGTGGGGGCCTCGGCGGCGGTTTCGACAGCGGCTGGCGCTTCCTCCTTCACTTTCTTGGCGGGCCGGGGGGCGGGGGCTGGCGGCGGGGGGGGCGCTTGCTGGCGGCTGGCTTTGATCTTTTCCTTGGCGGCCTTCATCGCCTCCAGGTGCGTCCCTTCCGGGCCGTACTTCTTGATCAAAGCGCGAGCCGACTCGCTAGGCTGCGCCCCCACGCTCAGCCAATACTTCACCCGCTCCGCATCCAGCGAGCAGCGCGCGTCGGTCTCGGGCACCATCGGGTCGTAGGTGCCAAGCTCCTCCAGCACGCGGCCGTCGCGCGGCGCGCGAATGTCGGTGGCGCAAATGCGGAAAAAGGGGCGATGTTTGCGCCCAAATTGTTTCAGTCGAATCCGAACAGCCACACGGTCCTCCTCGATCGAATCAGTTGAATGGCGATGGTTTTTGGTGAATTGCTGTCAGCCGGCGGGCACACGCGCCGCGAGCTTATTTGCCTTTGTCGCGCGCTTCGCGGCGTAGTTTGCGAATCTCTTTCTCGCGCGACTTTTTGTTGTTTTTCTTTTCGGCCGTTGTGAGCCGCTTGCCGGTGCCGACCTTCTGCTTGCCGAATTTGGCGCCCGGATCGAGGAAGCCCCCCGATTGCAATTCGTTGACGCGCCGCATGCGGTCGCGCATGCCGAGTCCGGCCATCTCCTTCATCATACCGCTCATGAAGTCGAACTGTTTGACCAGTTCGTTCACCTCATGCGGCTCGACCCCGGCGCCCGCCGCGATGCGGCGCCGGCGGCTCTGATCGATGGTTTTGGGCGCGCGGCGTTCGCCGGGAGTCATTGAGTCGATGATGGCGAAGATGCGCTGCTGCTCGTCGTCGGCGTCGAACTGGTCGAGCAGCTTGTTCATCGAGTTCATGCCGGGGATCAGCCCCATCAGCTTGTTGAGCGGGCCCAGCCGCTTCATCTGCTGGAGCGTGCTGCGGAAGGTTTCGAGGGTGAATTCCCCCTTGCGCATCTGCTCTTCGGCCTTGGCCATCTCGTCCTGGTCGAGCTTTTGTTGCGCTTGCTCGACCAGCGTGAGCACGTCGCCCATGCCGAGGATGCGCCCGGCCATGCGGTCGGGATGAAACTCTTCCAGCGCGTCGAGATGCTCGCCCACGCCCATGTACTTGATCGGCACGCCGGTGACCTGCTTGACCGACAGCGCGGCGCCGCCGCGGGCGTCGCCATCGAGCTTGGTCATGACGACGCCGTCGAGCTCCAGCGCCTCGTTGAAGGCCTTGGCGCTGTTCACCGCGTCTTGGCCCGTCATGGCGTCGACGACCAGATAGACCTGATCGGGAGTCACGCGGCGGTCGATCCGCTTCAGCTCCTCCATCAGTTCCTGATCGACGTGCAAGCGGCCGGCAGTGTCGAGGATCACCACCTTGGCGCCGGCGCTCTTGGCCTGCTTGACGCCGTTTTGGCACACGGCCACGGCGTCGACCGAGCCTTCTTCGCTATACACCTGCACGCCGAGTTGCTCGCCGAGCACGTGCAACTGATGAATGGCCGCGGGGCGCTGCAAGTCGGCCGCCACCAAAAACGGCTCGCGGCCGCGTTCTTTGAGCATCCGCGCCAGCTTGCCGCAGGTGGTCGTCTTGCCCGAGCCTTGCAGGCCGCAGAGCATCAAAATCGTCAGGTCGGGCTTGAGGTGGAGGGAGTGGTCGACCGGGCCCATCAAATTGACGAGCTCGCGGTGGACAATCGACACCACCTGCTGACTGGGATTGAGCGATTTGAGAACCGCCTCGCCCACCGCCTCCTGGCTGACCCGGTTGATGAACTCCTTGGCGACGGAATAGCTGACGTCGGCTTCGAGCAGGGCCTGCTCGACCAGGGCCAGCCCTTCGCGCATGTTCGATTCGCTCAGCTTGCCGCGGCCAGTGAGGCTCCGCAGGGCCGATCCGAGATTTTCTTGTAGCGACTCGAACATGATGCGTCAGCGCGACTTACGTAAACAATACGGGCGCAAGGAGTACGCCCGCCGTGCGATAGCGAACCAGGGATTTTAGCGGACGAGTGCCAGCGGACGCAATGCTCGGATTTGTACCGAGTTAGGAAGAAAGGCGAGCGTCCAACGGCCAATACTCGGTCGCCGCAAGGTTTTGACCGGCAAGCGGCCGAATCGCCACGTTTTCAGAAAGGCCGAAAACTCAACCAACACTCCGAATTCCCCCATTCAAAACCGCCAGGAATCGAGAGTTGTTTGCTGTGTAAGTTGTTTGCATAAAGCACCTTGCGTAAAAAGATCGCTATGTGGGCAGGTAAGGGGTTTTCGGAGTTTTCGGAATCCGCGAATCAGTGACGTGCGGGCTCATGCGGAGGCCTGGAATCAATGTCTAAAACTCGTGGCAACTGAGCAACTTTCGAGTTGGAATGCGACAGCGGCTCGTTTGACTGTTCAACTTAGGCGGGCATTGGCCGTTGGTATGATTGCCGAATCGAGTCCCACGCTGCTAATCGGATCACTTCCTCCGTGAGCAATCTGATGGAACCGCGCATCTCGACCGACGATCCATTGGCGGTCGCCGCCGTGGCGGCGATCCATCAAGGCGACGTGGAAGCGTTGACTCGCCTGCTGGCCGAGCACCCCGGCCTGGCGACCGTCCAGCTTGGCGACGCACTTGGCAAGTGCGGGCAAGGCATGACGCGCACGCTGCTGCACGTGGCCACCGACTGGCCAGGACATTTTCCGCGCGGCGCCGAAACGGTGGCGGCGCTGGTGGCGGCAGGCGCCGACGTGAACGCGCGCTTCACCGGACCGCACACCGAGACGCCGCTGCACTGGGCGGCCAGTAGCGACGATGTGGCAGTGCTCGACGCGCTACTCGACGCTGGCGCCGATATCGAGGCGCACGGCGCAGTGATTGGCGGTGGCACGCCTTTGGCCGACGCCACGGCGTTTGGCCAATGGAACGCGGCGCGGCGACTGATTGAACGAGGCGCCAAATCGACGTTGTGGGAGTCGGCGGCTCTGGGGCTATTGGATCGCGTCGAACAACATCTGACTGGCAAGCCAGCGCCAACGGTTGACGACATTACCCACGCGTTTTGGGGCGCGTGCCATGGCGGACAGCGAGCCACGGCCGAGCGGATGTTGGCCAGCGGCGCCGACCGCAACTGGGTTGGTTATGACCAGTTGACGCCACTAGACGCGGCGCGGCGCAGCGGCGCCAATGCGTTGGTTGGCTGGCTGCATCAGCAGGGGGCGCGATCGTCCGACGAACTGTGCGGCAGTAGCGGCGAGTGACAACTCAATCAAAACTAACCAATGCGAGTAGCCGCTCATGCTTGATCGAGTGCGCGTGGCGGCGGCAGCCGTCGACACCAAGCCAGGGCAACTGGCGGAAAATCTCGAAAAGTTGATCCATTGGAGCGGCCGCGCCGCGAGCGAGGGGGCGCGGCTGGTGCTGTTCCCCGAGTTGTCGCTGACCGGCTTCATTCCCAATCATCCCACCGGCGAGCACGAGTCTTGGTTGCGGCGGGCATTGGCCGAGGCTCGCCAGTTGGCGCTGCCGCTCGACTGCCGGCCGCTGACGGCGCTGGCCGAGTCGGCCAAGCGGCACAATATATTGATCTGCGCCGGTCTGTTGGAAGACGCCGGCAACTTGCTCCACAACGCGCATGTGCTGATCGGCCCGCAAGGATTGATTGGCCACTGGCGCAAACTGCATGTGCCGATGTTCGAGACGCCGTTTTACAACGGCGGTCAATCGGCGCCGGTGGTCGAAACGCCACTAGCGCGCATCGGCGTGAACATCTGCTTTGACGCCTTGATCCCCGAGTCGACGCGCTTGTTAGCCGTGCAAAATGTGGAGTTGGTGCTGATGCCATTCGCCGCCGATCCGCCGCCAGCGACGCCAGCAGGTTGGGCATCCTGGGCCGGCGCCGCGATTCGCGCCCGCGCGGTGGAGAACGGCGTCTTCGTCGTGGCCAGTAACTACGTGGGAAGCGTGGAATGCGCCGGCGCGCGTCAGCAGTTTCCTGGTGGCGGCATGATCGTCTCACCGCGTGGCGAGACGCTGGCCGAGTGGACCGCCGCGACTGGCGAGTGCGGCCTGATCGTGGCCGATCTGGAGGCCGCGGCGCTGGCGTCTGCCCGCGCGGAGCCAGAGTATCTGTATCGCTTCCGCCGGCCCGAGTTGTACGGTCCGCTGACGCGGCACGGTGAGTGAACGAAATGAACCAAGAGTAAAATGGCCATGCCTGAAAACAGGCGAGTGGTGCTTTGTCCTCACGACCCCGGTTGGGCAAACATCGCCGCGGCAGAGCGCACCAGGTGGCGCGCGGCGATTGGCGATGCGCTGGTGACCATCGATCACATTGGTTCAACGGCGATTGGCGGCATCGCTGCCAAACCGATCATCGATCTGCTGGCGACGGTCGCCAGCTTGGACGCGTTCGATGCCTGCGCGCCGCAAGTCGTCGCGCTAGGTTATCAGTGGCGAGGCGAGTTCGGCATCGCCGGCCGGCGTTATTGCACGGACGACGACTTGGTCACCGGCGCGCGGCGGTTTCAGGTACACGCCTTTGCGCGCGGCGACGCGCAAATTGAGCGGCATCTCGCGTTTCGCGACTATCTCCGCGCCCATCCGCGCGAGGCGAGCGATTACGAAGCGGAGAAGCGTCGCGTGGCGGCGCTACATTCCGAGGACTGGGGGGAGTATGCCGAGGCCAAGTCGCCTTGGATTCGCGCGTGCGACGACCGCGCTCGCGCTTGGCGCTTGCGTAGCGACTTCGCAAGCTGAGCTGGCGCCGTCAAACGGGCCGGCGGGCGACGAACAGTTCGTACTCGCCGGGTGCAAGTTGAGAGTGCGTGACCGGCGCGACGCGCGGCTCAAAGCCGGCTGCGGTCAATAGTCGCAGCCAATCGGCGCGGGCAAAGAGTCCTTCTATGTGGCGATCGTGCTCGACGTGGACCGAGCCATCCACCTCGCGAAGCAGATAGGCGTAATCGACCTGGTAGGTGGTGTCGCCAGGATCGGGATCCCAGGTCCATTCCAAATAGCGCAGGCCGCGGGCGCCGCAGTCGCTGCCGCCGTGGTCGGTCGATTCGCGAAAGTTCTCGCGGACATGGTCTGGCGCAAGCAGCGCGGCGCCCCCCGGCGCGCAATGGACAAATGCCGTTTCGATTGCGCGGCGCAAATCCTCCTCGCTGGTCATGTAGCAAATAGCGTCGTGGATGAACACGGCGTCGAATTGGCGACCAAGCCGCACATCGCGCATGTCGCCGACGATGTGCTTGCATTCCGGATTCAACTGACGACTCATCGCGAGCATGTCGGGCGAGCGATCGACCAGCGTCATTCGAAAATACCGCTTGAGGTGCGAGGCGTTGTTGCCTCCGCCCGAACCGATCTCCAGCAGCGTGCGCGGCGGCCGCGCGCAGGCTTCGACCAGCAACTGCCGATAAGTCTCAGCCTCTTCGGCGTAGTCGTCTGGCGATGACAGCAGCGGCCACCAAGTGGCCAGTTCGGCGTATAGCTTTGGCGTGTCGTTGTCAGGCATGGCCCGATGCGCTCAGCGCCAGTTGATTTGTACGACGGAGTGAATCCGCGACGATACTGCGGCCGACAGATTCGAGTCAAGCAATGCACGATGTGCGATAGCAAGCATGCCGTTAGCGAGCACGCGCCGCGGCCAGCCGGGCCGAAATCCAAAGCGCGGCGGGCACGCTGGTGACGGCGGCGAACGGCAGAAAATTTGAACCCGCCGCGAACCAAAAGAACGGAACCGCCGCGAGCAGCAAAACAGCGGCGCCCACCAGCGGCCAGCGCCAACCGAGCATCAGTCCGACCAGAAACGCCAGATGGAGCAGTTGCAACGCAAAAACGCGTGGCGGCGGCAAGTTGCCGAGATCGGCGAACCAACTGAGATGGGCGACAAAGAATTGACCCCAGAAAATCAGCAGAACGAGCGCCGCGATCCTGCCCGCCCAATCGAGCCATCGCGCGAGGGGCCAGTTTTTCAGAACAGCGATGTTCATGGCAAATATCAAATGATTGGGCGCAATGATTTCAAAGAAATCGCCACGATCACAAACCAAATGTGCTATGCCGTCAGCACCCAAATTCATTCGCGTGGTCGCATAGCGCCCTGAGTCATCTGCGAATGGCATTCGGACTTGCGAACTGTAGAATACCGGCCAGCGACCATCGGGGTGAAAAAATTGGTGGCGAACGGTTTATCGCGAAGATTTGAGTTGTTCACAATCGATAAGAATGTCTCCTCCACCGGGCCAGACGGAAGCTCATTGCCCATGTCGAACAAAAGCGAAGTCGCCGTAGCGCCCAAGATCATCCAAGACGCGGGCGAGGCGCCGCTGGTCTTGCATTCCGACGTGCGCGGGCCGCTGGGCAGTCTGAGCTTTTTGCGCCGCGCGCTGGCGATGGCCGAGTTGGCGATGATCGCCTACAACGACGAGGCCGAGGCGCAACGAGCGGCCGCCGCGATCGGTTTTCCGGTGGCGCGATTGCTCGATCGCGATGGCTCGCAGGCGTATCAGTTCTCCAACGAACACGATGTGGTGCTGGCCTGCCGCGGCACCGAGCCGACCGAGTGGAACGACTTGCAGGCCGACGCCAATGCGGTGATGTCGGTGGTTGGCGCATTTGGCAATGTCCACAGCGGATTCAATCGCGAAGTCGACGACCTGTGGCCCACGCTGGAAGATTGGATTCGCGGTCAGCGGCAACCGGTCTGGTTTTGCGGCCATTCGCTCGGCGCAGCCATGGCCACCATCTGCGCCTACCGCTGCAAGGCGTCGTCGATCGCGAGCGATCCGCAAGAGTTGCACACCTTTGGCTCGCCGCGCGTCGGCTGCCGGCGCTACGTGCGGCATGCTGAGCTAACGCATTTCCGCTGGGTCCACAACAACGATGTCGTCACGCGCGTGCCGCCGATCTGGATGGGTTACCGGCATAGCGGCAAAGAGAAATATCTCGATCGCTATGGACGGATTCGCCCGCTCAAAGGGGTGCTGCGCAGCCGCGATCGCTGGCGTGGGCTGATTGGCGGCCTGCTCAAGTGGCAGATCGATCTATTGGCCGACCACAGCATTGGACAATACGCCAAGCATATCGCTACGGCCGTTCGGAAAGAGGAGGCCAAGTTGTTGGGTAGTAGAGTCTGATCGACGCGCGATCCGGGGTGGTTGGATTGATTTGTGGTAAAAGACCACTGGGAGCCACGATGAAATACATCCTGCTCATGTACGCCGAGGAAGGGGCATGGCCCCCGGAAGACCACAAGGTCGCGCTGGCGGAATCGATCGACGTCTGCCATCAGCTTCATGCCGCAGGGCAATATCGGGGGGCGTCGCCGTTGCAGCCCCCCGCCACGGCCACCTGCGTGCGGCTGCGCGACGGCAAACCGCTGGTCTTCGACGGGCCATACGCCGAGACCAAGGAGCAACTCGGCGGCTATTTTCTGATCGACGTCGGCAGTCTGGAGGAAGCGATCGCCATTGCCACCAAGATTCCTGGCACGCGGCGGGGGACCGCCGAGATCAGGCCGATTATGGAAGTCGAAGGTTTGCCGCAGCTTTAGTGGCCAGCCAGAATATGCTGACAATCTGACACTCGCCGTACCATCCGAAACGAAAAGCAACATGACGCCAGACCGCTCCCAACCGAAGGCCAAACGCGCCGCGCCGGCCAGGCAGGCGAAGCGGCCCGCTACCAAGAAGGCGAAGGCGCCAGCCACCGCCAGCAAGCGAGCAGCGGGCGCCGCGACGAAGTTCCGCGCCGCCGCCGCGAAAACTCGCCAGTCCGAGCCGGCGGCCACGCGCCGCGTCGACGAGCGAGTTCGCAAGTTAGCGGACTGGCGCGGCGAGACCTTGGCCGAGGCGCGCCGCATCATCCTCAAGGCGGCGCCCGGCATCGTCGAGGAGATCAAGTGGGTCAAGCCGACTAACCCGAGCGGTGTGCCCGTCTGGTCGCAAGAGGGGATTGTGTGCACCGGCGAGACTTACAAAGCAGTCGTCAAGCTCACATTCGCGCAAGGGGCCAAGCTCGCCGATCCGACGGGGCTGTTTAATGCGAGCCTGGAGGGCGGCACGCGCCGCGCGATCGATATTCGCGAAGGAGAGAAGCTCAACGCCGTCGCGCTGGCGGCGCTCGTCAAGGCCGCCGTGAGCTATAACCGCTCGCGGTCGAAGCCGGCCAAGGCGATGGCGAAGGACTAAGCCGCCATTTCTCGTGAACCGATGGCGCCCGATTGGTGTCTAATGGGCTTGGCGGCGACGTGGCCGCGATGTTTGCCAACTAGAATCAAGAAATCGAGGTGCGCATTCCCTATCGACGACCGTTGGCTCAAGTTCAGCACTGCCGATTTAGAGTTACTTGCGCTGGACTGGTTGGACGAATTGCGAGGTGAGGTAACCAACGAGAAAGTAGTCAGTTCGAGCGTCACATGGATGGGTTTCACTGCGCCACCCGAACTGCAGTGGAATTTCATCATGGCGGCAGTTCGATTCGCCAGCACAGACGAGGAGCTTGGGCATATTGCCGCCGGGCCAATGGAGTGTCTGCTCAGTCGATATGGCGCCGACGTAATTGATCGATTCGAGGAAAGGGCACGGCTCGACTCGAAATTTGCCCGTGCCATGACTGGCGTTTGGCGCCACCTGATGAGCGACGACGTTTGGCAACGAGTGGCAACAATTCAATCCGGCGTTTCCGATCCGTTGAACTAGAAAGATGGCCAACGATATTCAAGCAAGGTTGATTCAGCCGGTTCCAGCGGCGCGCTTCGCCCGCGCTATTCAAAGCGTGGTTGGCGCGGCGTGTTCCGTGTATGGGTTCTGAAGAAGGCTGCGTCCGCCGCCAAAGGTTAGCTCAGATGGTAGAGCACCAGACCGTGAATCTGGCTGTCGCGGGTTCGATTCCCGCCGCCTCCACTTTGCCGTTCGATGACATCGAACGACGACGAACGCCAAAGTCCTTGTCGCAACAGGGGCTTTGGCGTTTTTCTTTGGCAGCGCCATTGCCATCCAAAGACAGCGAAAGCCGTGCAGCGCCGCCAAAATTGCAGCGCCAGTGCAGCGCAGATCGGGACGCGGGTTCGACCGCTTCCCGCTTCGGCGCAGGCAGATTCGCGACCGCCTTGGCCTGATCGTGAAGGCCAATGTGCGTGTACTTCATCGTCATGTTGACATCGCTGTGCCGGGCGAGCTCCTTGGCCTCCGGCAGCGTCGCTCCGTTGCGAAGCAATTGAGTGATGTAGGTGTGCCGCCCGGAGGCGTGGAAGTCCGCGATCCCGTCGTCGTTCTCATACGGGATACCAACCCGCTCCAGGTCCTTCTTGACCATGAGCCAGGTCTTTCGTCGCTCAAGCTTGGGAAACAGTTTGTCGGTCGGCTTTAGGCCCTTGAGCCACAGGCGAAGCCTGGCGATGAGATCGGGATGCAGGGGAAGCACATCCTTGCGGCGATGCTTGGAGCAGGCCGCCTCGACCGTGACGGTCGGCGTCGCAGCATCCAAATCAAAACTCCGCGGCGTCAGGCTAGCCAGCTCCTTCTTGCGAAGGCCGGTCATGTACGAAAGCAGGTAGATTCGTGACCGCTGTTCGCCGTTATACCGCTGGATCACCACGCCGCTCTTGCGTGCCGATTCCACCAATTGGGCCACTTCATCGCCTGACAGCGCCCGGCGCGCGTGCCGGACATCGACAGCCGTATTGAGCCGCTCAAGGCCCAAAATCGGGTTTGCGATCAAGCGCTTGCTGACCACGCACCAATTGCAGAAGCCATCCATCGCCTGCAAATAGTGATTGTAGGTCCGGTGCCCAAGGTCCTCTTCCTTGCGGAGCTTCCGCAAGTACGTTTGGACGGCCTCGCCTTCGATGTCCGAGAGTTTCTCGAATGCCGCACCGGTGACGATCCGCCGCACGCGCGTCATCGTCAGCTTGACGTGCTTGCCGGTGTTGTCGGCCATGCTTTCCTTGAAAGCATCAAGGTGCTCGTCGATGGGAAGGCGCTTTTGCTCGGCAAAGCGATCGAGCAACGGGTCAATGAGGCCCGTGGTTCGCATCCGTGCTTCGAGTTCGAGCTTGCCGGCGAGTTCCTCGGTCAAGCCCTTGTCCGTAAAGCCGAGCTTTGTCCGGCGTTTCCCGCGATGGTCAAAATATTGGATGGTGTATCGCTCACCCTTCTTCTTCGACCTCTTATAGATCGACGCCATGAGTCGCTTCTCCGGTCCGAGACAGGATCATTTCCGTCGCCTTTCATTTTCGCGCGCTCGTGGCGGCGGGCAACCCTCGGCGATCCATTTTCGCAGTTCGTCGATGCGCCAGCGCACCGTTCCGCCAAAACGCACGGGCTGCGGCACCTGACCGGCGCTCAATTGCCGCCACAGCGTGCGAGTGCTGACGTTCAATAGGTGCGCGACCTCGGCAGAAGTGACGAGGAGCGGTTCGCTTGTGGCTTCTATAATGACGGACATTTCAGCGCTCCTACGACTGAAGCCATTTCCACAGCCACTTGCTCGTATCGCGGCACCAGGACCAGGCGACACCCGGCCGACGCGTATTGAAGGCACCGAACCGGTACGCCGCGACGATGCACATCAGGTAAAAAAGCGTCGCGAGCGACATCGTTAACCTCCGATCGACGCGTTGATTCCGCGCGTTTCCTTCGTGACACTGCCGGCGTGCAACCGCTTCGCGTCACGCGGCTTGCGCCGTGACAGCCAAACGACCACCAAGGCGAGCCCGGTGGCCAACGCCGAGGCCGTGAAGTATCCCAGAAGCCAATAGATCAGCGGCCCCGCCCATTCCTGTGTGAAGAGCCACTGCATCAAACCGACGATCAAGATGGAATGCACCATTGTGAACATGATTTAGCCCTTTGAATCGACTTCCCGGTCGTTTCGCTCTTGCCCAGATTTGCCCCGCCGCAGCCTCCGCCGCTTTCGGATATGGTCCGCTTGCTCATATCTCGCGATGAACAGCGGCGCCCAAAACCAGAGGATGCCAAACTCGACAAGGGCAAGCCGCAATACGATGAGTAACCACAGTGCGCCCCAGTATCCAAGTGGCTGCTTGCGCTCACGCCCCCGCTGAATACGCTTCATCAGTAATTGGATAAACATCGCTCAGCGCTCCATCCCTCGCTGCCGATCGTCACGTCCATCGTCAATATCCTGCTCGTGTCCGTGTATCAACTCGTCGCGGCTCGGCTCTTCGTCGAAGTCACGATCGATGATGCGACGATCATCGGCGATTTCGCCGGGCGTACGCGTACCATAGAGCCCGTATTCGGGCTGCTGGGCCACGTTCGAGTCCGGGTAGAGGGCGGCCCGTAGCTCACGCAATCCCTGCCGCAGCCACGCCTCGGCATGGCCGTCTCCGATTTTCCGAGTCTCGTCGCCGTCACTCATGGCTCATCCTCCCTTTGGCAAACACAAAGCGGACCAGCTAACCGGCCCGCCGGAACTGGTCCATCCGGTCGGCCATCATTTGCTGTTCGATCATCGCATCGCGCATGTCATCGTCCTGACGCTCGGCCTTGATGCGGTAGAGGCTGTTGGTGAACGCCAGCGAGCAACCGGACACCATGAGATAGCCACCAAGTGGCTGATCGAAGCCGAGATACACCAGCGCGCCCATGATGGCGACCACCATTGGCTCTTCACACGTCTTGACCCGCCGCTCCCGCTGCTCGCTTGCGCCAAGTTTCAGCTTCTTAGGCCATCCGTTGTACCGCGAGTGGATATCGACGCCCTTCGCGCGCAACTGCTTGGCTTCGCCTTGCGCCTTTAGCAAGGCGAGCAGATACAGGCACCAGAAGACCGTCAGTCCAACCTGACTGTGGTGAGGAAAGCACAGCGCACCGAACACCGGAATGACGATCAGTGCCGTCCCGGCCTTGCCGCCTAAGTACCTGTGGCCGAAGCACCGATGCAGGAAGACCTCGCTCGTCACCGCAAACACGCCGGCGAGCCCCACCGCGACATTGGCGGTGTTCCGGAAGTCCTGTTGCGGCGATCGCGGTTGCAGCATGTCTGCCATGATCACAACTCCTAGTGCTTGACCTCGCGTGAAGAGCACGCGAACAAAGATCGAGTTGCCACACTGTTCTATACGGCGTCCGCGCCTAAACCTTCTGGCGAAATGTGACGCGTCGCCAGGTACGGCCCGTATCCAAAAACACGCGACCCGCTTGAAATGCAATCGCGTCAATCAGGTAGTTGTGACGGACTCCACCTGTCCGCAGCCGAGTGAACTCGGCGGGTTGAACCTCGTACTGCCACTCTTCGCTAAATCCAGCGTTTGTACTCGGTCCAGGACCAAAACCGAAAACGTCGCTGAGCACATCCGCCGGCTGATAGCTGTTGTTCGCGCTGAATTTATATTGCCTCGACATCCCGATGCATTCCGATACCCATTTGTTCGTGTTTGGGCAGCCATTGGCATGCATGATCTTCAAGTTCAAGTTTCCGAGAATTGAACTGGTTTCGGCCTTGCCATTGACACCGCCGCATGCGGCCTCCATGTTCCCGAGATTTTGCGTCGCGAAAATGTTGGCAACATTGAATGCTCTGCACAACGACAGAAACTTCGCGTCATGCGACGACGTTACGGCTTGGCATTCGTCTTGGAAGAACAGCACCGGCCGGAGATCTTGCCGAACGTCGCGTTTCAGCATCGCTTGTTGGAAGCAGTAGCGGATGATGCCCTGGATCAATCGCCCGGTAAGACCGTACTTTGCGATCGGCACGTCAACTATGATGATCTTGCCTCGCTCCAAATCCTTGGGAGTCACCGTTGTCTCAGAACAGAGCATTTGCTTCGCAAGGCCACGGACTAGAATGTCCGCCATCGAAGTCAGAGTCAGCAGCACGTTTCCCTGAGTTCTTTCGCCGGCCGCCGGCAGTTGACTCGTGCAGTAGCGGGCGCTTAACGCCAACTCCGTCTCCTGCTCGGGTTGACATTTCTCCAACGCGTCGGCATACACCTTGAAACAGAACGAACTTTTCTGAAAGCGTTTTGATTCCGCCTGTTTCGTCGTCGTCGGAATCGACGAAACGAACGCGAACAATTCAACTACGCCAGCGTGGCCATACGCAATGTTGAGTGCAACAATGGCATTGCGCACGAGTTGCTGACGGGCGTTCTTCCAAAAGTTTGCATCCTCCTGCCCGCCGCCTTGTGTCCCCCCGCGCTGAGCAATTTCGCAACCGATTGCTAGAAGGTCGGCTGCGTTCTCAACCAAATCGGTGCCGCCCCGCTCGGACTCATACTGCAAGAAGTTGAATCCTTGTCCTTGGCCCAGAATTACCACGTCCGCTGACCGCCCGGCATTGCGTGCTAACTCCATGAAGAAGTCGCGATCCCCGGGTTTTACTGTGAAAAAAATGACGCCAGGACCACCCCGCCCACGTGCTTTTGCACGGAGGAAACCATCTGCGATCCCACGGGCGCTTCCGCTCGTTTTGCCACTGCCCGTAGCCCCGCAGATGAATATGCCCTCATACGTTTCCCCGAGGGTGAGCGCCTCGGTTTCCGACCACCACAGAATCGGCCGGCTCATGCTCCAACCGCCCGCGTCGACGCTCCTGCCGCCGCGGCCTCGCCTCAGCCTCCGCCAAGAAAGCTGTGCGAAAACAAGAATGAGACCGAGCACCGACAGCGCACCGATCAGCGTTTCTTGGTCCGCATTCTGCACGAGCTGTTCGACATCAACATCGAACATCGTGTGAGACTCCTAGGCGGCCTGGCTCGTCTCACGGCTGAGCCGCTTTAGTTGATTGAGATCGCCACCGCTGGCCTTAAGCGCGCGCACCCTATCGAGCGCTTCTTCGAGTGACTGGACGACGGAATCGACCGACAACTCACGAGCGGTCAACGTGACTTTTCGGCCGTCTGGCAATGCAATAACCGCCGTCTCTGCGGTCTTGCGTTTAGACTTCTTGCGACCCTTCTTCTGGCTTGCAACTTCGGCCGCCACAGCATCCCGCGTTGCCTCACCACTCGCCGCCGCAGCCGCCAGCTCGGCTTGCTTGTCCGGATCTGCCACCTTGGACAACTCGTAGCCCGCGGTGACGCCGATGACTCCGGCATTCACTTGGTCTGCGATCGCGTCGGGCAGAGTCGCGACGCTCAGCCATTTGCTCAGCGTCCCAACACTTATCGACAGCCGGCGTGCGGCATCCGCTAAGGACCAGCCTTTACTGTCCATCAACCGCTTGACACCGCGAGCCCTTTCGAGCGGTTTCAAATCGGTGCGCATGCAGTTGGCAATCAATGCCCGTTCGAGCGCATCGTCTTCACCCAATTCCGTGTCGACGATGGCCAGAATGTTTCTCCAGCCAAGCCGTGCCGCGGCCAGGCAGCGGGTTTCGCCGTCGATTCCGACAAACGCCTCCCCGCTCGGGCGCACGAGCACCGGGTACAGATTGCCGAGCGACTCCAAGCTCGCAGCGAGCGACGCCACGTCCTCGTCTTCATGGCCATCGCGCACTTGATCCGGCCAGGCAATCTTGTCGAGCGGGATTCTTTGCACCGATCGTGTCACAGTGCACCTCCTCCGATGATGTACATGAAGGCCTTCCACAGCCGGCTAAGAAATCCAGGCTCTTCAACTTCTCGCATCGACGGTTCGTACGGGCGCAGAGGCGGCATGCGTTCCGCACTTTCGTACCGCTGTGACCCCTGCGGCTCCCGCATCGACCGGGGAAATTCCGGCGGCAGATTGTTGTCCGGCTTTCGCAATTTCCACTGCCTGTATGCCCCATAAACGAGCGCGATGTCGTCGAGGTACCCAGCGGGTCCGAACAGGAGCTCTGGAAATGCATCCAACGGCATAAAAAAGTACAGCACTGCCCCCGCGAACATGAGGTACGCCGGCCACATCGCTTTCGGCGGCTGCGGCACGGGATCGTGCCGCCACGAATGTTTCCGCTTGCGCTTTCGGGAAGCGATCGCGTTCGACTTACGGTTTGCGGCCGGCGGCTGATAATTCTGCAGTGCGTATTCATTTGCTTCGGTTCGCACGTTTTGCCCTTCGCCGTTTTGTCCGCCGATCGTGATCGGCAGGTTATTTCCAATCCGTTCCATGGCGATCGCCCTCACATCGGAGCTATTGGTTTTCACATCCCGCAATACTTACGAGCGCCAGCGCGTTTTCTTCCAATCCTCTAGGCGATTCGACGGCGAAGCTGAGCTTTCGCGTCGAACAGTATCTTGTGCACCTGGCTGCGCGTGAGCTTGAATTCGACGGCAATGGCACCGATCGACTTCTCCGCGCAGTACGCCTCGATCAGTTTACATTTCAGCGCGGGCAGGCTGAGAATCGCATTCCGCAACACCTGCTTCGTCCGCTCACGCTCTGCCTCATCCTCGCGCCGCACCAACTCATCGCCCGCCTCCGCGATTTCGCGACCGTGAAGCTTGGTGAGTTCGTTCTCGTCGTGAGACGGGAGTTGCGTCATCCGATCCAGGCTGTTAAAGCGCCGGTCGAGCCGCTCTTCAACCCGATGAAGGTCGATCAATTCGCGACGAGCGATCATCTTCAGCCACGGCATGAGCGGCTTCTCAGAATCGAAACTGTCCGCCTTCGCAAGTGCTTTCATCAGGGTCACGCTCGCAACGATTTCGGCGAAGCCGCGGGAGCGGCCCTTTTTGTCGCACCAGCGCGAAACGCACTCAGTCAGGGCCGGCAGGCAGTAGTCCATGACAGCCTCCATCGCCGCCGTGTCGTCGTATTTCGTCGCGCGGACGAATAGGACGCCGAGGCACATTTCGAGTTCTTCATTTCGCACAAACATCGCTGATTACCTCCCCGCTGTTTGAGACCGACTCAAGCGCTGAATCGCCACCGACGCAAATCGCGGTCTCGAATTCGGCGGTCCGGCCGCACCTTTCTCGGGGGCTCGCCCGACCGATTCGCCAAATCTCGCGGCGCTTGCCGCTTCCTCGCGTCTCGCGTTACCACGGCGCAAAAGCGCCGGCCCATTTCGATCAGTTGCTCCAGAATCGACCCGTCCCAGTTCAAGCACTCGGGCCGTTCCATCACTACCTCCAACACCCATCGCGCAATGCGCTCCGCAGCCTCGCGAGGGTCCTTGAACAGTTGAAGATGCCCTTCAAACGAGCCCGCCAAATGGCCTTGCATATGTGCGAGAAACTCAGCGTTGCGGTCTAGGTCCAGGCCCGTTAACACGTTTTCGAAATGCAGCTTGAGCCACAGCTCTTGTCCTTTCTTATCCACGACCTATCTCCTCGTTTTCTAAGTGGCAAACGAATTCGCTAGCACTACGCCGCCTCAGCAACCGCTTCGCAGCGAGCCGGGAGCACAGGAAGTGTTGGCGGCACAACGGCGCCACACGCTCCAGGTTCCGGCCCATTGTCAAGCACGAAATGTTGCCCGCACGTGAGGCATCGCGCCCGAAAGTCCGATCGCTCCGTATAGATGCTCGTGCAGCCACACACGAACTTCGTCAGCGACGATGTTTTCGTACCCGGCCCTTTGCCGGCCTCCATAGCCAGTGCGATCAGCAGCCGCTTGCCGTTCTGGTTCGTGGACATCTCAAACCCTCCTCAATTGGGCGCGCGGATTCTCCGCGGCGAGCTCCCCGGTCTCATTCCGGACTCGCTCAATCGACTTGTGGAAAAAGGGGCGGCGGAGTCGCCGCCCCGGTTAGTCAGGTGTGATCGCGTACGCGGTCGTAGTTGCGGCCTTGTCGCCGCGCACGTTATCGCGCACGAACTCAGAATCGCACTTGAGGCACTTCGCGCGGAAATCTTCGATCGCGACACGGGCGACCGTCCCGCACGAGCATCGCCACTTCTTCAACTTCGATTCGCCGCGCGGTTTTTCCTTCGCTGGGGCGAATTCGCCATCTGGCACTTCAATTCCCATGCGGCGAACAAGGTCCTTGAATCGGCTGTCGGCCGAGTAGCCGGTAGCGCCTTTGGCATCAATGTTCAAGCCAAGCTGGCGGCCCTTCGCGCGAAACTCTGCGTTGTGGTGCCACCGATTGCCCGGCCGACCATGCACCGCTTGCCAGGCATGAACCATTTCGTGGAGGAGCGTTCCGAGCACTTGCCACAGCGGACGATCAGGAGGCAGATACCGGGAATTGATCGCAATTTCGCCCTCCAGACCAAACCCATTGTGCCCGTAGCGAAAGTGACCGAATACGTTCGCTGGCAGGCGGTCGACGCAGAGAGCCAACTTCGGGATGTTGAGTTTAAACTCGCGATTCATCTCCTCCGCGGCCGCCTGCAGGAACGACACCACCTCGCGCTTACCCCAACTCTCTTCCCGCTGGTGTTGTGCGAGCACGTGGTAGACCGAGAGGGGCTCACGCCCATAGTCCACCTGCTCCTCAGCGCGGCATGCCTCTTGCGTCGGCTTAGGCAACGGCAGGCAGTTTAAGGCTAGTTCCGAATTCATGGCATAGGCTCCGTCGCTTCTAGGTCAAACCGCTGTTGACTATGCCACTTTGGTATTGCTTGAGGCTCGCCTCGCGGCAATGTTGACTTTCGCCGCACGCCAAAATTCGCCGCAGCCAATGTGATCGCCATAAGCCCAGGTGCAGCAATGATTTCCGAACGGTTGTCAAGTTCCGGCCACGGATCAAGGCGCGGCACGTGCCCAATGCTTGATCTCGCAATCGGCTAGGAAAGGCTAGGGAGTGAGGTGCAGCGTTTCCTCGTGTATGGGGCACCCCTTCCATCATCCGGTCCATGACGAACGGCTTGCGAATTTAGTCGCCGAACCGGAGCACCTCGGCGTCGCTCGTGTGCCGTTTTCCCTCGCTGGCCGTGATAAAGATGATTCCCGAGTCATGCTCAAGGCCACTCCTCCGTCCGTTCAGTACCGAGATTCCGCTCGCCTTGGGCACATTCATGTCGGCGGCAAGCCAAGCTGGCAAACTGGGTAACCTACCTTGCTGCCCCGGCACTTTCGACGTTGCCGCGCACTGCAGGTTGGTTTCGCCGTCGAAGTTGAATCCCGTGCAGTTGAAGCACAACCCTCTCGATCCCATATCCCCTCAACGCGGTTTGCCGCCCGTCCAGCCGCCTCCCGCTCAAAATCGTTGCGCGAAGCCGCAATCCGCGCTACACTTGGCCATCGAACGGCATTCGCGGGATTTGTGGCGGAGGAACGGGATAGAGAATCACCATCAGGTGAAAATGGAAGGGCAGCCACTCAGGAGCCCGAACTTGAGCCACGTGCCGAACGGCTAGTTTCTGCCCTCGCAGAACATTTCTCCAACGATGGCGTCAGTATCGCCGACTGGCGGCGTGTGGCCGCCAAAGCCGTAGCATCAACGTCTAGGGATAGGTTTCTCCGGCTGAAACCCGAGGTTGCCGTCGCTCATGTCGACGGCATCGCCGAGCACTTTGCATCAGACGGCCTTACCAAGCGACAGTATTTACAAGTCGCCCTAAAACGGCCCGCGCTGCTACACCTAAAACCCGAGACGGTGATCGGCAATGTTTCGGGCGTCGTCCAGCGCTTTGCCAAAGACGGTTTGACAACACAAACCTATCTCCGCGCGGCATTCCGGCAACCAGGCATGTTCACACAGGACCCTCAGACGATCATCACCAACATCGAGGGCCTCGCGCGTCATTTTGAGTCGGACGGCCTCACGCTTCACGACTGCCTGGACTCTGCCCTGAAGCAGCCGACACTGTTCATACAGAAACCCGAGACGCTCGCCTCTAACATCGAGGCTGTCGTCCAGCACTTCGCTCGTGACGGCCTGACCGCACGAGAATATCTTCGCGCCGCCGTCAAGCAACCATCGCTCTTTTATCAAAAACCACAAACGCTGATCGACCACATCAACATCCTGGCCGCGATGCACGAAAAGAAGCTGCTTCCAATTCCACCTGGCAAAAATGCTCTGATGGAATTCATCGTCAAACATCCGGTGCTCATTTCCCTTGCCGGGAACAATTTGCACCTTCGCGAGATCGCCGCCCATCTTGGTGACGATCCAACGGCTCCCATGTTCAAAACACGAGAGTACGTCGAGGACATAATTCGCCACGCTCTGCGGCACGGCGATGGCACGTCCGAAAAAGTTTCTCACGCCCGCCGCCTTCTCCTCAACGCGCTAAAGCACGAGGGCTATTTGAAAGAAAGGTAGACCTACGCTCCAAAAGTCGGCAGGCGAAGTTTTTCCTGAAGCTCCGGGCGAACTTTCCCTCCCATTAGGAACCGGACGAAATCCCCCGCCTCCAGCAGCCGAATTCCAGCATCGAGCGACTTCTGCCGCGCCTCATCGGTAAAGCCGAACACCGATACAAAACAGAAACGGCCGCTTCCTACCCTTTGGAAGTCGTATTCGATTTCAGGCCAATCGACGGGACGATCCTGGTATCGCTTTACCTGCACTCGCCATACCTCGTCGTCCAATTCCCCATGGTCGAATCGAGCCTCGACATCAATGATCGGCTGATTCTTGCCGACGCGGCGCTCGTCAACGACCGCACCTTGAGCCTTCAAGTAGTCTACGACGAGCCACTCCCAATCCTTATCCGTGAGTGCCTCCGAACGGCCGATTACAAGTGCCTTCAACCGATGATACGCCTCTTGCATTTCTTTATCGGGCACCGAAACCAAATTCGGAGATTGGCCGTGCGCAAGTAGGTCAACCTTGTCGTAGACTTCACCCATATCCCAAAACGACATCCGCGGGCCGAGCAAGCTACCCTTCAAGCTCCCGTAGAAGTCAAGGATTGGGATCTCTGGCGACGGGTATTCGACGCGGCGGTAGTGCCAGATATCCGTCTCGTCCTCTAAATCGAAATCCCGATACAACGACTCGGAAACCACGCGGCAGACGCGCACGCATTTTCGTAGCGGGTTGTAGTAAAGGACGTAATCGCCTGGCGTGCACTCGCGGCCAAACCGGTACAATTGGCCCGTAGCCGCGCCCACTTCGCGATCCTGCGTGTAGAAGGTGCACGCACTTTTTACGTGCGACCATAAATCGTCTCTTGTCGCGGTCGTCAGAATTGCCGGATCGACATCCTGCCAGCCGATGCCAACAATACTGCGCTGCTCACAGAATTCGACGCAGACGCCGCCCGATCCGAGCTTGATTCCCCACACGCGTTGAGCCATCACTTACCCCGCGAAAGTTTTAGACCGAAATCCGCTCCACGATGTTCCGCGTGACCAGCTTTTGCCGCCGGTCGTAGAGCTTCGTCACCCGGCTGTCGGAATGACCGAGCAGGTATTGTACATCTTCGAGGGCCACTCCTTGCAGGAGCAGGTCGGTCGCCGCACACGAGCGAAAGGAGTGTGGCGAAATCAGCATCGGCAACCCTGCCGCCTTCAGCCGCCGCTTGACCATGCGGCAGATATCGACGTTGTCCATCGCCTGATCCGTTAGCCTGGCCTTGCGACCCCCGACCGTACGGAACAAGGGAGCATCCTTCGGATTGTCCTCAATTGCCGCGGCAAACAGGTACTCGACAATGAACTGCTGCAAATCTGCCCGCACGGGGATCGACCTCGCCTTCCCGCCTTTCTCGGCAAATCGCAGCACGTATTGCGAGCCGTCATGGGCAAAATCCTTGAGCCGCAGTTTGCCCGCCGCTCCGGCACGCGCCGCCGTGTAGATCAACGTCCCGATCACGGCTCGGTCGCGAAAGTCCAGCACCGTTTCGAGCTTGATCGATGCCAGCAACCGCTTTGCCTGTTCAACCGTAATCTCTGGCGTGCGGCCCTCGACCGCGGAATAACGTTCAGTCCGCACCGACAATGCGGGGTTGAGCACGATGACGTGTCGCTGCACGAGCACATCGAAGAACGACCGGATGCCCGAGAGATAAACCTTCTTGGTCGGGGTGCTTCCCGGAAGCTCGTCGAAATATTGCCCGACTAGGCCAGGCGTGATCCGCACGAGATCGACGTGCCGTTCCTCAATCCATTTCAGAAACGAACGCACCGCAAAGAGATACGCCCGCCGCGTATAGCCGTTCCTGATCGTTCCCATGAAGAATTCATCCCAGGCAAAGCTTGCCGCCGCCCCTGTGTCAGCGATCAACCTCGGCACGTCGGCCGACGCGATTTCCTTTCCTTGAATAATTACGAGTGATTTCTCCAAAGCTTCCTGCATAGACGGCTTCAATCCGGCGTGGGCGATTCTGTTGCCCCGTGACCTGTTCGGGAAGCGTTTTCCTTTTCTTGCCGCTTCTTCTCTCTTTCCTTGAACAGCTCGCCAATGCGATCGAGGTAGCGGTCCACAGCCTGGCAAATCAAGTCATTGCGCGTGCAGCCAACACGCGCTGCCTCTTGATCGAGCCACTCAACATCGGCCTTATTGAGCTCAACGTCAAATTCCACGAATTCAGGGGTATCGGCCATTCAGTGTTCCCCGCGAATCAATTGCACTTTGACGCCGACTGGCGTATCTGCCATGCGCTTTTCCGTCGTCAGCACGGGCACGCCATAACGTGCTCCCAGATTCAGGCAGGCACGGTCTGCAAACGACAGCCCATAGGGCTTCGTCGCCGGATACAGCTTGCCCGAAGAAATCGCTTGCTCGGTATCGAACGGAACGATATTGAGCGAGACGTTGCGCGCGTAGGCGTTGACTGGCTCGGCTGCGCCGCCGTACTCAATCGTCTTTTTGATCACCTCCGAATAATTCACCGCTGAGATCGCCGCATCGGCAATGTGCCCATGCACGACCTCCATTCCACGCTCGCGTCTGAGCAGTGCAATCAAGGCTGACGCGTCGAGAACCGCGCTAATCACGCTCCGCCTCGGTACGGCGGTCAGCGTTTATCTCGTCAGAAAGAATGCGTTCCGGTGGAGCCAGCGTCGCGAAGTAGTCCTGCGCTTCCGCGAGTGCCTGATCGAGACTCTTGAGGTGGAGACCTCGCTCGTCGTCAACGACGACGACCGTATCCCCTTCGTTGATGTGATGCCGCTCGCGGGCCTCGGCCGGGATCACCAGCCGTCCCGACGCATCAATCTTCGCGTGGTAAATCCATTGTTCCTGCCGTTGCATAGGCCTCCTTGCCGTTTCTGAAGCGATCCGCCTTCATTCCCGACACTGCCACACTTTCAAGGGGACGGCAAGGACTTTCAGATTCGGCGCGTTGAGTGCCACGTGCCCTCCTGGCACCTTTGCAGCAAATAACTCCCTTTATTTGCTGCAATCGCCGACCGTTCCGAACTGTGGCACAGAAGCCACACCTCGTCCTTCCGACGCGGTCACTCCGATAAGCCATTCTTAACCTTTTTGCGCGAGAATAGTTCGACACGCACGGAGAACCTATGGACAAGTCGATCGACGAAGGGATCAACCAGCACTTCTGGGAAGCCATCTACAATTTGATTCTGCCCGCCATCAAGGCATTCGTTGACGCCGGCGCCGACGTGAATGCACGCAACGAGGCCGGCAACTCTCCCCTGCACGAAACCGCGATCCGTGGCGCTGCTGACGTGGTGAAGCTGCTTCTCGACAAAGGTGCCGATGCCGCTGCCGTCAATCACGACGGCCACACAGCGGCCGATGTTGCCGAAGCTCGGCAACACATCGACATTGCAAACATGATCGATCGCGCCGCCAGGCGGCGCGAGCCAGCCAGGCGCGCTGCTGCCCTATACGACGGCCCAGATACGCCAGAGATCACCGGATAGCATGCAAAACAAGACGGACACAAAGATCCAACGATCCTTGGCATCAGTAAGCACACGGTGCCAACGTACCTCGACACAACCAGTCTCTTCTCACTGCGATTGACTGCGTCGGACGGCGAGAACGCCGGCTCGCCTTCGCTGATGATTTTCTTCGCATCCTAGGCGTCGAGCTGGGCCGCGCACCGGCCAACACTTGCTCCCACTTAGCCACCGCTCGCCGTCTCCGTATGCAGTTAAGTCTTTCTTAACCGCGCCGTGCAAGAATGACGCGAGGAGTGTCCAATGTCCCGTCGCTACGGTTTCACGCTTTTTGAGATGGCGATCGTAATCGTCATCATCGCCCTGCTAGTCGCCGCCATTTACACGGGCGCTGACATGCTTAAGGCGTCCCAAATCCGCAAGACCATATCGCAATTGTCACAAACACAAACCGCACTTCAGGCTTTCAGGGGCAAATACGGCCAGTGGCCCGGAGACTTCAATGATGCCAGCAGCTTTTGGCCCGAAGCCGTCAACGGCGACAACAATGGCCGCATCGAATCGAACTCCGCCGGCAGCATCTATGAGGATTACAACGCATGGCACCACTTGAGCCAGGCGCAACTCATCGACAGCCAGTTCGTGCCCGTCACCGCTAATCCAGCGACTACTGACTACTCCGTGGTCCCGGCGGTCACCCTGGAAAAGCAGTACTTGCACGTGTTTTATACCACCGGCGGCGGTACGTACCTCCCGAAAGCCACGTACTTGGCGCTCTACAGCTATCCGCGAAGTCTGCCGCTTGCGAACTCGCAGACGCTATTAGTCATGGCAGCGCACCGCGGCATGTACCCTGCCGATGCCTTCAACCTCGACACCAAGCTAGACGACGGCCTGCCGTTTAGCGGCATTGCAGGGCCACAACTCAGCACACCTCTCCTGTGCACCGATCCCGATGGCGAGAACGTCTATGTATTCTCGGGTGCGCAACGCGACTGCAGCTTCTTCATCCGCTTTGTGTTTTAGCTGCTTTTTCCGAGGAGTCACAGCTTGGTACGCCGCGTTGCCGGCAACCAGGCTTCCCATTGCCGTACAGCGTCGGCCGCTTTTAGGGGCCTTCTACGCGCAGGCAATGGCTATAACGCTTTCTTAACCGTTCCTGTGCAACAATGAGGCAGGAGTGATTACATGCCCGCCTCTCGCCGTTCGGGTTTTACCTTGATCGAACTTTCCATCGTGCTCGTTATCATCGGGTTGCTCGCTGGTGCGATTTTGCTTGGCCGAGATTTGATTCGCGCGAGTGAGTTCCGCAAGATGTACTCCCAGCAGCAGGAGTTCGCCAGCGCGATCAATGCTTTCAGGACCAAGTACAATTGCCTCCCCGGTGACTGTCCAAACGCCACAAGGTTCTTTGGCTCGATCGCTCCTGGTGGTCCCAGCGTTTTTTGTCCGCCAGAAGAATCACTTCCAGACGTTCCCACTTGCGATGGCAGCGGCAACGGCGTAATCGAAGAGGTCCCATCCCCAGCCCTTCCATATTACGCCGACGAGACCCTGTTGCTTTGGCAGCACCTTGCGGACGCAGGATTGATTGCCGGCCTTTATAGCGGAACCTACTATGAAGGCTTCACAGCCCGTGTGCGAGTCGGGTTAAACTGTCCGCCGATGCACTCAAATCGCTTCTGCTGGCGCATCACGGCTCAGGCTGGCGGCCTTTTGTTCTACGATCCCGCGTGGACAAAACAACACGTCTTACTGATGTGGCCTCAGCGCGTGCTTGCGGTGCCGCCCACTGCCGCGCCGTCGGGCATCAGCGTGCTCTCGGGTTCGGAGGCCCTCGGCTACGACACAAAATATGACGACGGCTTGCCCGACCACGGCGCCATTCGCGCGAGTCACGGTTACTACAGCGGACCGCAGTGCGCCTCTGTCACGCCAGGCGGTACCTATGCCTATTTCGGCACGGCCACGAGCAACGATTGCCTTCTCGCACACGGTCTTGGTCTATGACTCGACCGCCAGAACCCAACCGACCCCGGCGTTCTCACGAAACAGCCCAGATTCACTGCCATGATCGTGGAATGTGTTTATTTGTTCGCACGCGGCCGGCTATTCGATATCTACTTTGTGCCCCGGCGCCTGCGGTACTCGCACTGTGCGCGCTTATGCCCGCCGCCGCCGACGCACAATCGCTCGGTAGAGCGCTCTGTACAGCGACGAGCAATAATCTGGGTGTGCTGCCTGCCATCGCGTCTCTGGCGGTTATTCTGTTAGGCGTTGCGGCGACGCTTGGCAAGCTGACCTGGCGTCGCGCCATCCTTGTTATGGCCGGCATCGCCGTCATGGTCGGCTATTCGGTGATTGCAACGACCATCGCCATGTCAACCGACATCAATGGCGACGGTTTCGTAAACTCGCAAGATTGGACATATCTCTCAGGATACTGGTGCACCTCGCTCTCGCTTCCTTAGCACTCCTAGCCCGTCATAACCAACCAGGACGCGCGCAAGCGCGGAAGCGATCTCTAGCGCTCTCTTCTGCCGTACGGCGACGACATATCGACATCGATGACAAAGGAATCTGTTGGCTGTCGCAGCAAATGCCTCTTCACCGTCGACGCCGCGGATGACTTTTCCGCGCCGCGAGCGTCCTTTGGCGACGCTGACTCGGGGCGAGCATATTTCTCCTCTGTGGGGTCCACTGCACCCTTTGCACGCAGGGTGTCAAACACTCTAGGCGACTTCCCGCGGGGATCTGCGTAGGACAAGGGTGTCCGCCCGGATTTATCCTCGGCGTTTACCTCAGCGCCATAATCGAGCAGCACGCGTGCCGCTTCATCACCGTCGTACAATGCCGCTAAGTGCAGGGGTGTGCGACCATCGCAGTCCTTTGCGTTTAGGAGCGCGCCATAGCCGATCAGAAGCATCACAATACTTTGAAGCCCCTCCTTTGCCGCTTCATGCAATGGCGTCCAGCCTGCCAGGTCTTCATGCAAATGCGGGTCCGCGTTGTTGTCAAGCAGAATACGCGCCACGTCCTTATGGCCTCTATCTGCCGCCAAGTGCAACGGCGTCGCCCCGTGGCTATCCTTCGCGTTTACCTCTGCGCCGTGTTCAAGCAACGTACGCACCACTCCCTTGTGGCCCGCAACTGCCGCATGGTGCAGCGGCGTCCGGCCGTCTTGGTCCTTCGCTTGCCCGTCCGCGCCTTTCGCCAATAGGTCCTTCACCTCGCCAGTTGCGCCGCGCTTTACGGCGTCAAATAGTTCGCCTGTCAAGCCGATATCACCCTGTCTCTCCTTATTGTCGTTCGTATCCATAACACGCTCTTTCCCTTCCGTGGTTAAAATGAGTGCCCGACTCTACCATGGCACGCGCAGTGCGATTGTGAAGATTTGATGACAATTGCGCGGCGGCTGAAATCGCGTTCTTTGTCAATCATTTGAAGATAGGCGCACCTCGCACAGAAACGCCTTGAACCGCGCGTCCACTACAGAGCCGGAACCAGGTCCACCTCCACACGAACCGGATCGCGCCGCCTGTCACGTCCGCGATCTCGCTCGTCACGTTGGCGGCTCTTCTTGTAACGCGCGTAGAGTTCGTCTACACGGGACATCGGCATGTTGGCAATCTCTTCTGGCGAAACCTCATGGCCCAACGTCGCTTTCAAGACTTCTCGAACTGTCACCTCCTTATTCTTAGGAGGTTTTCCCGCCCGAGCCGTCTTTGCACCGACCAGCGTGCCCGCCGTGGCCCCCAGCCCTACCAGCGCAGCCGCGCCTTTCAGGAATCGCCGGCGTGCGTCTATGTTCGCCTGCTCGTGATCCGTTAGTGTCTCCTTGTCATCGCTCATAACATCTCTCCTCTGCTCGTTATCTCTTGTTCACTTCACTGCCTCTAACAACTGTCTGATGCACGCCGACTTTACCACGGTGCGTGCGGCGCGAATGTGAAGAGTTGATGACAATTGCGCGGCGGCTGAAATCGCGTTCTTTGTCAATCATTTGAAGATCGGCACGCCTCGCCGCCAGCAACCGCGTGCTCTCACGCCCCGCATTCAGGCACGCGACATTCTCAATGCAGGAATCAATACCTCACGCGAGTCTCTTCGTTCGTACGCCATCGCTACTCCGAAAGCAAAAACAGATTCCCATCCGCCGCCGACTGTTGTATGGGTGCTTTGGCCAGGAGGTTCCCATGCGCCAAACCGCAGATACGCCCCTTGTCACCCGTTGCCAAACCGCGGCCTACTGGATGTGGGCGATCCTTGCCTTGTCCATTCCGTTTGAATTGCAATACAACTACGCGATCAACGCGTTTTATGCCTACGGCGCCAACTACAGAGATGCGGGCTGGTTCGCCCGGCTGCTATGGCACAACACATGGCGGCTCATCAACCCACATGACGAGGCGTCATATCTGGCGATTCATTTCACGCCGTTCTTCGTACCCCTCACTTATCTGTCTTCGCTGGTTGCCACCCACCACGTGGAGTTCTACGCTGCGATCCTGGCCGCGACATATGCCGGACTGGCTCTCGTGATGTATTTGGGCTTGTGCGCGATGGCTCGGCCGTCGTCGCATTGGCAATTCCCGCTTTTGGCTGCACTGGCAGTCGGTTTCTCGTTCACCGGCGCCGTCGTGCAGGGAGTTCAATTGCTCCATTACGAGTACGCCATACCCCTCGCGCTATGCGCATTCCTTCTTAGCCTTGGCCTCCGGACGATCAAGCTGGCAATCGGACTCTTTGCGCTGCTCTTGTCGATATCATCGACGAACAACTTCAACGTGCCTCCCCCTTCCCGCGAGCCGTCTGGTGTGAACTTGGCTTTCAACGTCACGTTGCCGGCAGGAATTTCGATCGTCCCCGGAATGGTAACATCCGAGAGTTCAAAACCGGTGTAGCGAAACGCCGGCTTGCCGTCTTTGATGTACAGCGACCAACCGGCGGAGAAGGCGCCAGCGCACGCGATGACCCCCTCGGCGCCACCCTGGGGTATGGTCAAGTCCGCGGTGATCGTGTGCGCCCGCGGGAATAGTTGCGGTCCAATCGGCTCGGGCAGCCAGACGTGATTGCCGAAATAGGACCATCGGGTGGGAGGCGTGCCGGCCTCTCGTAGCTTGGGATCCATGCGCTCCGAGAATCTGGGATCGAGCGGGAAGACGCCGAACTTTTTGGCCTCCTCGACGAACTTGGCCTGCAACTGCTTCAGCTTCTCGGGGTTCTTCGCCGCCAGGTTGTTCGCCTGACTAAAGTCTTCGTCCACGTGGTACAGCTCCCAGGGCGCCTGGAGAAAATCCATTCCCTTGCCCAAGGTAATCCAGGGGTAGCCGTATCGGCTGCAGGCCACCCAGCCGTCGTGATAGATGGCGCGGTTCGTGGCCAGCTCGAAGTATTGTGTCGCGCGCTTGCTCTTGGCTTTGGCGTTGTCGAAGGAGTAGAGCATCGACACGCCTTCGATCGGCTTTTGACGAATGCCGTTAACGACAGTTGGCTCGACGATTTGGCACGCCTCGAGTATCGTCGGCACGACGTCGATCACGTGATGGAACTGCCCGCGCGTTTCGCCCTTGGCTTTAATTCCCTTGGGCCAATGGACGACCATTGGGTTGCGCGTGCCGCCGAAGTGCGAGGCGACTTGCTTGGTCCATTGGAACGGAGCGTCCATCGCCCAAGCCCAGCCGACCGGGACATGCGGCTCGCTCGTCGGTCCGCCGATCTCATCGAGTCGCTTGATGGTGCTTGCCAGGCCGAGTTGCACGCCGAGCAAGCTGGCCAGTTCGCTGAAGGTGCCTTCCAGCCCACCCTCGGCGCTTGCCCCATTGTCGCCAACCACGTACATGACCAGCGTGTTATCCAGTTCGCCCGACTGCCGCAGGCTTTCGACATAGCGGCCCACTTCGGCATCGGTGTACGCCATATAGCCGGCGTAGTTTTCCATCAGTCGGGTATAGACCTTCTTTTCGTCCGCCGATCGCGATTCCCAAGACGGGATCGCCGGGTCGCGCGGTGTGAGCTTGGTCCCCTTGGGAATGACCCCCAACTCCAGTTGTCTGGCATGGGTCAGTTCGCGCTGTTTGTCCCAGCCGTGATCAAATTTGCCTTGGAACTTTTTGCGCCACTCCGTTGGCGCATGATGCGGGGCGTGGACGCCAGGCGCGCTGAAGTAGACAAACCACGGCTTGTCGCGGTCGGCGGCGCGCACGTTCCGCGTCCAGGCAATCGCCTCGTCCGTCATGTCGGCGGTGAAGTGGTACCCTTGTTCCGGAGTCTTGGGCTGAGGCGTCCAGGTGGTGTTGCGATAGATCACCGGGTAATACTGATGCGCCTCGCCCTGGTTGAAACCGTAAAAGTATTCAAACCCTTGTCCGGTCGGCCAGCGGTCGAACGGTCCGGCGGGTGAGATTTGCGGTTCGGGCGTGTTGTGCGCCTTGCCGAACATGGCAGTGGCGTAGCCGTTGTCGCGCAACATCTGTGGAACGAGCGCCACGCTGCTGGGGATGATGCCGGTGTAGCCGGGGAACCCGGTCCCCATCTCGATGATGACGCCGGTGGCGCAAGTGTGGTGGTTGCGTCCTGCCAGCAGCGCCGCGCGTGTGGGGCTGCATAGCGCCGTGGTGTGAAAGCGGGTGTACTTCAACCCGTTGTCGGCGAGTTGTTGCATGTGCGGCGTCGGCACGGGCCCGCCGAATGTCGAGCACATGCCAAAGCCAACGTCGTCTAGCAAGATCAGCAAGACGTTGGGGCTCCCCTTCGGCGCGCGCACCGGCGGCGGGTAATTGGGCGTCGAGTCTTGGAACGTCTGGCCGATTTTTCCTCGAAACTCTGGATCAGGCTTCGGGATTTGCCGGCCGGCGATGGGCACAGGTTTTGCTTGCTTCGTGTCTGCCAACGATGGACTAAGCAGAACGACAACAACCAAACCGACCAGTATCGCGATAGCAACGAGCCTCACCACCAGGGAACTTGTTTGCGAGGACATTGGATCAACCGTTTTCGATGAATTCTTGGGCACCATGCGCGTGATTCTAGCTGGCGCGAATCAAAATGCCATTTTTGAGAAGTTTTTCACTCGGCGAGCGGCTTGCAGCGCGACAGACATCCGTCGAATGCGCGCAACCTACTCGGCCAGCGATGGAACGAGGAAATGTGTGCTGGCGGAACAAACGCTGCGCCAATCCGCACAGCGCATGGCACGCAAGCGAGCGAAGTCGAAGCGCCGACTCAACTCGATACAGCAAGTCGCCATTCGACAGTACGGCGCGAAACGTATAATGGAATAGTCGCTAGATTGTTGCCCCCCCGTTTGGGGGTGGCCGGGCGGAATGTTTATCCGAAGTGGGCGTCGGGGCGAATCGAACCGGCATCGCGACCGGCCCGGTTCGAATCCGCGCCATCAAGTCAGTAAAGGAGAACGCCATGAGCGAGCCTCGAACTCAAGAGACCGTTGGTGAAATCGTGACAAAATGCCCAGCGTTGTCGCGCGTGTTCGAGGAGGTGGGCATCGATTATTGCTGCGGCGGCAAGAAGACGCTCGAGCAGGCCTGCGCCGAGAAAGGTTTGGACCTCGCCACGGTGATGGCGACGCTGGCCACCAGTTCAGCGACCAAAGAGGTCTCGCTCGCTGATCCCGACGACATGACGCTCACCGAACTGGCCGATCATATCGAACAGACGCATCACGCCTATCTGCGCCGAGAAATGCCGCGGTTGGACTATATGACGAAGCGTGTGGCCACCGTCCACGGCGAAAACGACGCGCGGCTGCAAAAGATTCAGGAAACGTTCGCCGAGGTCGTCAACGAGATGACCGTCCACATGATGAAAGAAGAAAAGGTGCTGTTTCCGATGATTCGCCAGCTCGAAGCGAGCGACTCGCTACCGGTGTTTCATTGCGGTTCGCTCGCAAATCCCATTCGCCAGATGGAATCGGAGCATCATGGCGCGGGCTCGGCGCTGGAGCAACTCAGCAGCCTGAGCGACGGCTACACTCCGCCCGACTGGGCCTGCAACACCTACCGCGCGATGCTCGACGGGCTCGCTCAATTCCAGTTAGACCTGCACCAGCACGTTCACAAGGAAGAGAGCATCTTGTTTCCCAAGGCATTGGCGCACGAGGCAAAGCTGGCCGGGGGCGCGGCGTGATGGTGGGAGTTGAGATTGGCGGCCAGCGGCCAGCCGGTTTCGACCAGCCGCTGGAGTTGCTCAAAGATTGCCATCGCCGCATCGAGCATTTTCTCGACGTGCTGAAACAAGTCGTTGAGCGATTCGGCGATGGTCCGTTGCCAATGGAGGGACGTCGGGCGCTGGAGGCCTCGCTCGACTACTTTGCTCGCATGGCCCCGCGCCATACCGCCGACGAGGAGCAGTCGCTGTTTCCCCGCCTGCGCGCTAGTGGCGCCGCAGAGGCCCGCGCCGTGATGGCCGAGTTGGATCGGCTGGAGGCCGAACATCGCCGGGCCGATGCGTGTCATGCCAAGGTCGACGAATTGGGCCGCGCCTGGCTCCAGGCGGAGCGGATCGATGTGCCTGATCGCACGGCTTTGCGCGCGTTGCTTGACGAACTGATCGCCTTATACGCCGCTCACATCCGGCTGGAAGACGAGCGCGTCTTCGAGGTCGCCGCGCAAACGCTCAAGGCGAGCGACCTGAGTGAAGTCGGCAAGGAGATGCGGCGCCGGCGAACTGATATTTGACCTGCTGGGTGACACCGCGACATGAATGCACAGGCCCGTGCCTACGCGCGCCCGGCGATTCGCCCGGAGATGACAGTGCGGCAGATCGCCGCCGATTTTCCGGCGTCTCGGGCCGTGTTTTGTCGTTATGGCGAGCCAGCCGATCGCGGCGCCCGCTTTGGCCACCTGGAGCCGCTCACGCATTTCGTTCGCCGGCAAGGCATTTCGCTCGACGCGCTATTGGCCGAGCTATCAGCCGCTACGGGCATCCCCGCCGAACGACGTGGGCATTATGCCGAGAATGCGCATCACGCATTTCTATTGTCGGCGCTTCTCATCACGTTGAGTCTGGGAAGCGGTTGGGGCGCCTGGTTGCTGTGGTCGATCGGCGCGCATGGCAACTTCGACACGGCGCCGGCAGCCAGTATCATTGCCCACGGCGAGGCGCAGCTTTGGGGCTTTGTGGTGCTGTTCATCATGGGCGTTTCGTTGCGCACCGCGCTGCAGGGCGTTGTGCGGAGTCCGCCCGGGCCATGGATCGGCCGCTCGCTGCTGGGGCTGGGATGGCTTGGCATTGCTGGCGGCTTTGCCTGGTATCTCTCGCCCGCGCGTCTGGCGGCGCTGGGCGCTGCCAGCGCGGTCAGCCTGCTGGCGATGGCAATTTTGTATTGGCTCTTGCAAATCGTCATGGTTCGGTCGAAATGGCGCGCCACATGGGCTCGCGCCGTGCTGGCATCCGGTTTTTGGCTGGTAGTTTGGGCGCTCGTCACGCTCTATCTGCGTTGGCGCGCCGGCGGCGCCGGGCCGGCGGCCTATACCGACGCGCAGCGACTGCTGCTGGTCGAGTTGGCGGTGTTCGGCTTCGCTATGAATTCGATCTATGGTTTTGGCCAGATGTTACTGCCCGGACTGCTGCGACTCGGTTCGACGCGCGATTGGGCAATCGAACTTTCGCATTGGGCGCACAACATGGGAACGCTTGTGGCGTGCCTGGGAACCGCCTGGGAGTGGCCGGCGGCGATCATCGCCAGCGGCTGCGCGCTGTTGGCCGGCGGAGCGGTGTTGTTCGCCATCGGCAACCGCGGTTTCATTGGCCGCCGCCGCACGTCGCGCCGCGCAGAGCAAGGGCACTCGTTGCTCGACCTGTATCCGCCGTTGGCGTTCTTTTGGTTGGTGGCGAGTCTCCTCCTGATGACCGGTGGCTTGATTTACGAAATGGCCGGCACACCTTTGCCCCGCGCGTACATGGGGGCGGTGCGCCACGCGATCACGGTTGGCTTTATGACCACGCTGATCCTCGGAGTCGGCCAGCGAATACTGCCGGTGCTCGATCGCAAGGTGCTCGTCATGCCGCAGTTGATCCTGCCTATTTTCATTCTGATCGCGCTGGGCAATTTGCTGAGAGTCACCACCGAACTGGCGACCATGGCGACGCCGGCCGCATTTACGGTGATGCCGTTCTCGGCTGTTTTTGAATGGCTGGCCATTGTGCTGTTCACCACGAGTTGTCTGGCCATGATGTACGGTGTCGATCCGCTGTTGCGGCGCGGTCGAGTCTGCAGGCGTTCTTCGCTGGCGGTGTTGCTGGCGGAACATCCGTGGCTGGAAGATCGGCTCATTGCGCGCGGCATCGCGTATTTGGAACGCACGCGCAGCGTGCCCAGCGAGCTGACCATTGGTTCGGCGGCGGAGAGCGAGGGACAAAACGCCGACGAGCTAGTTGATCAAATCAACGGCTGGCTTGTTACGAAGGGAGATTGCCCATCGCGCGGCGCCGGAGTGATTCAATCACCGTCAGACAGCGCGTTGCCTTGCGACGCCAAGAAAGGATGACAGGCAAGATGCCGCAACCAGATTGGGATCCGCAGTCGGCCGAGGTGCTGCGCGACCAAATCGCCGCCTACGACGCGCTGCGCGAGCAATGTCCGGTCGCGTATAGCGAACAGTTGGGTTGGTCGCTGTTCCGGCACGAAGATGTGCTCATGGCGCTCAACGATCCGGTCACGTTCAGCAATGTGGTCTCCAGCCGCCGCGCCGTTCCCAACGGCATGGACCCGCCAGAACACCACGCGTACCGCCGCATCATCGAATCCTACTTTCAGCCGCAGCGCATGCAGGCGTTCGCGCCACAGTGCGCGGCGATCGCGGCCGAACTGGTCGACTCGCTATTAGTGCGCGGCGCTGTCGAAGTGATGGAAGAACTGGCTCGCCCCTTCGCCGTGCGCGTGCAGTGCGAGTTTCTGGGTTGGCCGGCGCGCATGCACAAGCCGCTGCATCAATGGATGCTCAAGGAGCAGCAGGCGATCGTGGAGAATGACCGCGCCGCCTTGCACGAACTGGCCCGCGAGTTCGAAGGTTACGTCGAAGAGCTTTTGCAGGCTCGCCGGTCGGCCGGGCAGCAGGCCCCGGATGACGTGACGACCAGCCTGATGAGCGCCGAGGTGCGCGGCCGGCCGCTGACGCTAGACGAGATCGTCAGCATCTTGCGAAACTGGACCGTTGGCGAAGTCGGAACCATCTCGGCCTCCATTGGCATCCTGGCCCACTTCGTGGCGGCGCATCCCGACATTCAACAGCGTCTGCGCGCTGAGCCGCCGCTCTTGCCGGCGGCGAACGACGAAATCCTGCGACTGCACGGCCCGCTGGTGGCCAACCGCCGCGTGACGACCTGCGATGTGGAAATCCGCGGCCGCAAGATCGCCGCGGGCGAGCGCGTATCGATCAATTGGATCAGCGCCAACCGCGATGGCCGCGTGTTCGCCGAACCCGACACGTTTCGCCTGGATCGCGACCCGGCCGCGAGCTTGCTCTACGGCGCCGGCATCCATGTCTGTCCGGGCGCGCCGCTGGCCCGCTTGGAGCTGCGGCTGCTAATGGCGGAACTGCTCGGCCGCACGACAGCGATCGAGCCTATCGCCGAACGGCCACCAACACTCGGCGCGCATCCCGTGGCCGGCTACACCTGCTTGCCGCTCATGGTTCGGTAGGCCGGCGCGCGCGATCGATTCCCCACCAAAGTGGCATAAGCGAGCCAGCCTGGCGCCACAGCCGCCGTAACGTCCTGCCACCATCTGGCTCGTCGCGATTTCATCGGCAATCCGTTCAATCATGTTGATCGCCGATTTCGGTTCGGTCATAACTAAAACCAGCTCAGGTTCGGTTGTCATTCCTGCTCTCGCCGTCGGCGAGCAGGATGCGCCGTTCGGACAGCACTTTTCACCTCCCTTCTCGGAGAAACGACATGTTTCGGACACGATTTCCGCTCGCTTCGTTGGCGGTTTTGCTGCTGGCAAACCTCACGGCCATTTCTCTAGCGGCCAACGCGGGCGACAACTCCGAACCTGCCGATTTGTTCCTCGGAATCAAACCCGATGCCGACAAGGGTTACGAGGCCATCACGACGATGATGCGCGACCGCGGCGCCGGATCGCAATTCAAAGTGGCCGATATCGATCGTCTCTGGCTGGTTTGGGAAGATGAAGAAAAAGCCAAAGCCGAGCAGGCAGATCCCGCCGAGCTAAGGCGGTTGACGTTTGAACGATATGGATGGGTGAAACGCCCGGGCGATGAGAAGCCGAATCTGCCGTTTGGCTATACCGAACTCGATGACGGGGGGCTGGTTTCGAATTGCTTTTCCTGTCATGCGGGAAAAGTCGCGGGTGTGACGATGCCGGGCGTCGGGAACACCCACATCGATCAGACTACGCTGTTCATCGACGTGAAGCGGCTTCGCGCGCTCGACGCCGGCAAGGATCCGGCCAAGGTCGAAGAAAAACTGCCGATGGGCATCATCGCGAACTATCACAAAGGATTTACCAACGCCGTCATCTTTGAAGTGCTGGAATGGGTGCGGGCAAACCCCGAGGTGTCGCTGCGAGTGCTGGCCAACCCGGATATGCTGCTGCACCATGACATGAATCCGCCCGCTTGGTGGACCACCAAAAAGAAGAGCCGACTCTACACCGACGGGTTCGCGCCCAAGACTCCGCGACAGAATATGCCCTTTGCCAGAGCCCGAGGCAGCAGCAAAGACTGGGAGGAGAAATGGCACGCCCTCGAGCCATTGTTCGTTCATGTCTATCAGTACATCGAAGAAATGGAAGCGCCCAAATACCCTTACGAGATCAACGAGTCTTTGGCGACCCAGGGTCGCGAGCACTTCAACCACACTTGTGCGAAGTGCCACGGCACCTATGGCGAGGGGGGCGAATATCCCAACGAGATCGTTCCGATCGAAGACGTGGGCACCGACCCGCGCCGCTTGCATGCGGTTTCGCAAGCCAATCGTGAATGGGACAACAAGACCTGGTTGCAGTACAACGGCCAGTACCCTGTCTGGCTGGAGTCGAAAGGGTACTTGGCGCCACCGCTCGATGGCGTTTGGGCATCGGCGCCTTATTTTCACAATGGCGCCGCCCCCACGCTGACGGCGGTGTTGAATCCTCAACAACGGCCGAAGGTGTGGAAGCGCACCGAAGATGGTTACGACCAGGTGAACGTCGGCCTCGAGGTGGAAGTGTTCGATGCCGTGCCGGACGGGCTCTCCCCGCGCCTGCGGCGGATGTATTACGATACTTCGCATGTCGGCAACAGCGCCCAGGGACACGACTATCCAGACGAGCTCAGCGCCGAGGAAAAGCTGGCGGTCATCGAATACCTCAAAACGCTGTAAGGTCATCAACTCGCGCCGTGACAGGCGCGATGCGGCGGCGACGAATTCTCCTGCGCCCATGAGATGACAGGTCTCGCGGATGGCAACCGATCACGAACTTTCACCGTTCGCGCCACAAGTATGGGCCAACAAGGACTTCACCGAGCGCGTACGGGTAGCGACCCACGCGTACATGTCGCGCGGATTAGGTTATCGAATTCGCGACTACGCTTTCCATGCGGTCAAGTTGGCGCTGTTTGTCGTCGGCTGGATGCTCTTCTGCCGACTGACGCCTGGACTGGGCACGTTCTCGAACTTCACGCAGTGGATTTTCAAGCCAACTGCTTTTCAGAAGGCGCTGCTTTGGGCGAGTCTTGTGGAGGTGACCGGCTTTGGCTGCATGAGTGGACCGCTCGGACTGAAGGTTTGGCCGCCATTCACGGCCTGCCTCCATTTTCTCCGGCCCGGCACGACCAAGCTCGCCCCCTTTCCGAAACTGCCGCTGTTCGGGGGAACGACTCGCAGCCTGCTCGACGTGGCTCTCTATGCGGGATTGCTGGTGGCCCTCTTCCTGTGTCTCGTCCAAGCGGAGATCAGCAACCGATATTTGCTGGCCGTGGTCATTCTGTTCGTGCTGGCCGGTCTGGGAGACAAGACCATCTGGCTCGCCGGCCGTGTCGAGCAACATTTCGCCATGATTCTCTGCTTTCTTTTTGCGGGCAATTGGATCGCCGCGACCAAGTGGGTGCAGTTGGCCATCTGGTTTTGGGCGGGTGTGTCGAAACTGACACCCGCCTTTCCTTATGTCGTCTCCATTATGGCCACGAACAATTCGTTGATGAAAAACCAGGCGGTGCGCCGCCGAATGTTCGTTAATCCACTGGAGGAAATGGGGCCCTCGCGCGTCGCCCGCATCATGGCCTTCCTCGGGGGATTCCTCGAATTCGCCACGCCGCTTACGCTGCTGTTCGTCACTCGCGAGGGTCCGGTCCTCTATCTCGGGCTGACGTTCGCGATACTGCTGCACGGCTTCATCCTCAGCAATCTCCCCATCGCGGCGGTATTCGAATGGAACGTCCTCAATCTCTACGCCGCGTTCTTTCTGTTTGCCGGCTATCCCGAGGTTAGCTTGTTCGACGTCGGTTCGACGCCGCTGGCGATCTACCTGGCCGTTGCGCTGGTGGCGCTGCCTCTGGCCGGCAACCTGTTCCCGTCGTGGGTTTCTTTCTTGGTGTCGATGCGCTATTACGCGGGCAACTGGGCCTGGAACGCCTGGCTGTTCCACGACAACAGCTACCGCAAACTCGATCGGCTGAAGCGCGCCGCTCCGCTATTGTTCGAACAGCAGCAGCGGGCCTTGCCAGCGGATGAGGCGGTGCGGGCGGACGCCACGCTGTTGGCCTTCCGCGCGCTCCATCTGCAAGGCCGCGCATTGGGAAAACTGCTTCCACAGGCAATCGGCCAACGCCCGTATCAGCAGTTCACCTATGTCGATGGCGAAACGGTGGCCGGCTCGGTGCTCGGCTGGAATTTCGGCGAAGGACATCTGGCCGACGAAAGATTGCTGGCGGCGATCCAAGAACAGTGCGGTTTTGAGGAGGGAGAGTTGCGCGTCATCTGCGTGGAAGCGCAACCACTGTTTGGTTCGACCCTCCACTGGCGCGTCAACGACGCCTGCCGCGGTCGGCTCAACGAGGGGTATCTGCCGATTCGAGAACTTGCCTCGCGCAAGCCCTGGGATTGCGGGCCGGTCGCTGTGAACGATCGAGGGACCAATGGCTGACCCCGACGCCGTAGTGGTCGGCTCTGGGCCCAATGGCTTGTCCGCCGCAATCGCCCTGGCTCAACAGGGCGCCTCTGTCCTGGTTCTGGAACGAAACGCCAGCATCGGAGGAGGCACGCGAACGGCCGAGGCGACATTGCCGGGCTTTTTGCATGACGTCTGCTCCGCGGTGCATCCCATGGGTGTGCTGTCACCTTTTTTTCGTCGCCTCGCGTTGGAATCGCATGGCCTCCGCTGGATTCGTCCCACGGCGTCTGTCGCGCATCCCTTGGATGATGGTCCGGCCGTGATGCTGCGCCGAAGCGTCGAAGATACGGCCCGCGACTTGGGAGTCGACGCCAGCAGCTATCGCCGCCTGATCGCGCCGCTGCTCACTCAACCAGACGAATTACTAAGCGACGCGCTGGCGCCGCTCGGCATGCCGCGTCACCCCCTGCAAATGTTGCGTCTGGGTTGGCGCGGCATGCGTTCCGCGAACAGCCTTGCCAGCCGATTCCAAGGGATCAGAGCGCGCGCATTGTTCGCGGGTTGCGCGAGCCATTCGATACTTCCGTTCAATCGCGTTCCGTCGGCAGCGATCGGATTGATGTTCTTGTTAGCCGGTCATTTCGACGATTGGCCCGTTGCCGCTGGTGGATCGCAATCAATCGCCAACGCGCTGGCGAGCGTTTTGACCTCACTCGGCGGACGCATTGAAACCAACAAGGAATGCCGCTCGGTTGCCGATCTGCCGCCTGCCAAGGTCTGGCTGTTCGATACGAGTCCGCGGCAATTGGCTGAAATGGCGCACGCGGTTCTGCCTGCCGGCTATGTCCGGAGGCTGCGGCGTTATCGCTATGGACCTGGGGTTTTCAAGCTGGATTGGGCGCTGAGCCGTTCCATTCCCTGGCGCGATCCCCAATGCTTGCAGGCTTCAACAGTTCATGTGGGGGGCGCCTACGAAGAGATCGCCGCGTCCGAATCAGCCGCCTGGAGTGGGCAGCACGCCCAGCGGCCGCTGGTACTGGTCTGTCAGCAGAGCGAGCTCGACGCGTCACGCGCGCCGCCGGGCAAACACACCGGTTGGGCCTACTGCCATGTTCCAGCGGGCTCGACACTGGATCAAACCGAGGCCATCGAGCGCCAAATTGAGCGGTTCGCGCCCGGATTTCGCGACTGCATTCTTGCTCGACGAGCAACAACGTCGCTCGACCTGGAGCGGTACAATCCCAACTACATCGGCGGCGCGATTGCTGGCGGCGCATCTGATATTTATCAGTTGTTTACGAGACCAGTGGCTCGGCTCAACCCGTATACGACGCCAAATCCAAAGATATTCATCTGCTCCGCGTCGACACCGCCAGGCGGCGGCGTACACGGCATGTGCGGCTACCATGCCGCGCAAGCGGCAATCCGAGCGATTTCTTCATAGATTCGTTTTACCTGTCATGAGTACGCATCTGCCCAACGATCCAGGACAGGTTGATTCGCTTTCGCGTCGTCTGATCGAAAAATGCCGCGCCAGCGGGTATGGCGATATCGCCCAGCAATTCGACAATGCCTTGCATGTTGGAAGCTCTGCTTTAGAAACGCTTGGTGCGATTCGCAACACGCTTCTCCAGCACGGCGATGTGTTCAGAGGATTCGCGGAGACGAGTGAGGTCAACGCTGCTCTCCGCCAACGACAATCGTCGAGCCGAACAACGACCGAATTCCAACAGTGGACGAAATACGCCTTGAGTGTTGACAGAAGGTCAAAAGAGTTCTTGCGGCCAATGGCGACACGCTAACGCAGCCGCTCGCTGGCATGGTTGTCGACGGCAAACAGGCCCTAGCTATCGACGCAGGCTCGCCGCGCAATGCGTAACGGCTGACCCCCAAACCCGTCACCGTGCCGCGAGTGGCCCAATATCGAACGCGGCGTACTTCGACAGGCTCTTGGGGCCGACCAGCGGCATCAACAGGCCAAGCAGCGCGTCGCGCAGCAGGCACGACAGGCGCCCCTCCCATTGTGCAATCTTTCCGAGTTGCCACGACTCATGGGTGATGGCGGCCGTGCGCTCGCGCCGCTCATTGGTGAAGGCGACGAACGCCGCCGCCGGATCTGCATGCTTCGTCAGCGCGCGAGCCAAGGCCACCGCATCCTCGATCGCCATGCAACCACCTTGCCCCAGGTTGGGCGTGGTCGGGTGAGCAGCGTCGCCAATCAGGCCGATGCGCCCGCGTGACCAGGTCGGCATGGGTGGCCGATCGATGATGTCGTTGTGGACCAGTCGATCGGGCGGAGTGCTGGCGATCATCTCCCCAACCGGATCGGCCCATCCGCGAAACAACTCCGTCACCACCGCATGAGTGTCCGCCGCGGTTTGTCCGGCCGGCGCGTTGCGGACGGCAAACCAGTACACTCGATCCTCGGGCAGCGTTGTGATGCCGAACCGTTGCCCGCGTCCCCACCACTCACCGCTGTATCCGGCCGGGGTTGCTGCGGGGCGACGGCAGACGCCGCGCCAACAGGTGTAGCCCGCGTAGCGCGGCGGGTCGCTTCCAAACAATGTCGCGCGCACCACCGAATGGATTCCGTCGGCGCCGACGACCGCATCGGCCTCGTCGATATGGCCGTTGGCGAACCGAACTTGCACCCGATCGCCGATCTGCTCGACGCCGACGCACTCGTACCCGTAGCGCGCCGTTCCTTCGGGCAGCAGTTCGGCCAAGGCGCCGACCAGGTCAGCTCGATGGATCATGGCCATCACGGGCGACACGCCGATTCGCCGCTCAATTTGGTTGGCGGTAATCGCAAACTGGATTTTGTGCCCCTCCTGGGCGCGAACTTCCGAACGCGTTAGCGACAAGGCGCGAGATCGCACGGCATCGCCCGCGCCCAGGTGGTCGAGCGCCACCAGCGCGTTCGCCCACAAACTAATGCCGGCGCCCACCTCGCGCAATTCCGAGGCGCGTTCGTAGATGGTGGCTTCGATCCCCACCTTCCGTAAACCGATCGCGGCCGATAGCCCGGCAATCCCCGACCCGATGATAATGACCCGCATGGTTTCCTCAGGGGAGGATGTTAACTCAAAACTACGGGAGCGGAGCGAGAGAGCAGCGCGTAGCGTCTTACGGGCGCAACAAAAAAGACCCGCTAACCACTATAGTCAACGAGTCTTGTAAGTCGGGGCAAACCGACACGCGCTGAACTTTTTCGAGCGTCGATTCTGCATTGCAGCACCGCCGATATCGCGGTGCTGCTGGGGTTTTTGGCGCGGTTTGGCTGAGGTCATCGCCTGACAACTCTT